>NZ_JHXG01000008.1:0-282478 GCF_000621825.1 Xylanibacter brevis P6B11 | reverse complement strand
AAGATGTTCGGCAAGGTCTATGCCCGCATCGTATCGCTGAAGACCATGACCTACCCTGAGCTGTGCAAGCACATGGCGGAACACAACTCGGTGTATGGCACCGATGTCTGCCTGGGCGTTGCCAACAAGTTGCAGTCCTGTATCCTGGAGCAGCTGATGGAGGGTAAGAAGGTGCAGTTTGGCGACCTGGGTACGTTCTATCTTTCTACGCGCACCACGGGTGCCGACTCTGAGGAGGAGTTCAACCTGGCGTCCAACATGCGCGGAATATACCTGCGTTTCCAGCCCAGTCGCATGGACTTGAACGACCTGACGTCGAAGTCACTGAAGAAGCGTGCCTCGCTCCTAAACGTGAAGGAGTTGGCGGGAATTGAGACCGCGAGTCAGGGGGAGAATGAGGACTAAAACCCCTCCCCGACCCTCCCAAGGGGAGGGAGGTTGGAAACAACACAACACAACAGACCCTTGCCAACAATCCAAAACCCCTCCCTTCCGCTCGAGCTCTGCTCGCTTGCTACCGAAGGGACGCAAGAAGGGGAGGGGCTGGGGGTGTGGTCTGTAACTCCATTGGCAGTTAGAACAACACTGACCCCACCCCCGACCCCTCCCCTACATGGGAGGGGAGGAAAAAAGCGACCCCTCCCCATCCCTCCCAAGGGGAGGGAGGAAAACTACACAACACAACATCCCCCTTCCCAACAATCCAAACCCCTCCCCATCCCTCCCGAGGGAGGGAGTCAGAAATAAGAAAGTCTCCCCCTTGGGGAGATTTAGAGGGGGTTTTAATAATTTAGTACCATGAAAAACAAAATTGAAACTTGGAAGTTTATCGTGCAGACCATCATCGCCATCCTTACGGCGATTGCCACCAGCCTCGGCGTGGCTAGTTGTATGAATTAAACAAAAATCCCCTCCTTTTTCGGGAGGGGAACTTTTTTATTAGATAGGTTGTTTTATCCGAGTTACTTCATCTTTCCCCTAATATGCTCCTCGTACTCAGCCAGTTCGCGCTCACCGATGTGGGCAAGACCGTAGTGCTCGTCATGCTGAGAGAAGTCGAGGCCCACCTTCTCGCTGTAGGCAGAGACACGCATGGGAATCATAAGGTCTATCAGACGATAGCCGAGCCAACTCATAGCGAAGGTGTAGGCAAAGACAATGACAATGGCCAGCAGATGATAGAGGAAGACTACAAAGCCCTCCCACGTGCCGGCGATAAGGCCCTCCTGAATGAAGATGCCTGTGAGCACGGTGCCGAAGATACCACCTGTTCCGTGGGTGGGAAATACATCGAGGGCATCATCGATGCTGGTGTGCGAACGCCAATAAACGGCGATGTTACAGATCATCGTGATGACAAAGGCGATAAAGATGCTCTGACCCACGGTGACATAACCGGCTGAGGGGGTGATGGCTACCAAGCCCACGACGCAACCTACAGCGGCACCCATAGCCGAGGGCTTGCGACCACGCAGACAGTCGAAGAAGATCCAGGTCATCATAGCCGTTGCAGAGGCGGTGTTGGTGTTGAGGAAGGCCTTGATAGCCACACCATCGGCATGGAGCGACGAACCGGCATTGAAGCCAAACCATCCGAGCCACAGCATGGCGGCACCCAGCAGCACGAAGGGTATGTTGGCGGGTTCACTCTTGCGCGTCTCAGCCTTACGGCGTCCAAGATAGATGGCACCTGCCAGCGCTGCCACGCCCGAAGAAGCGTGCACCACGATACCACCGGCAAAGTCAATGACGCCCCACTTCATGAAAAGGCCTTCGGGATGCCACGTCATGTGAGCCAGCGGACAGTAGATGACAAAGAAGAAGAACATCATAAAGAACATATAGGCCGAGAAGCGCACGCGCTCGGCAAACGAGCCGGTGATCAGCGAAGGGGTGATGATGGCAAATTTCATCTGAAACAGGGCAAAGAGTGCTAGAGGAATGGTAGCGCCACCCAACACATAGCCCGTGGGAGTGGTATACACATCGGCACCAACGTGTTGGAACATGAAGAAGGTCTGAGGATTGCCTATCACGCCACCTATGTCGTCGCCAAAGCAGAGCGAGAAACCTACTACGACCCATAGCACGGAGATAAGGCCCATAGCGATAAATGACTGCAGCATGGTGGAGATGACATTCTTAGCACCTACCATACCACCATAGAAAAAGGAGAGACCTGGGGTCATCATCAGTACAAAGATGGTGGCCGTAATCAGCCAGGCTACATCCGCTGCAGAGATAACCGACCAGTCACACTCAAAAGTGGGTTCACCAACAAACAATCCTGCAAAGGCAATCAGCGTCATAGCTGACATCAGAATAATCCAGCGTTTTTTAATTTTCATTGTTCTTATTATTTTTACAATTCCTACATTTGGATTGCAAAATTATGGCAAAACGACAGATTAACGTCCCTGCAGACGGCTTTTTTCAGCTACAAAATGACGATTATTTACACTTTGATATAAAACACACAAGAATACTAACAAATTGAAAGCGACAGCTCCCAAATCCCCTCCCCTTCCGCTCGAGCTCTGCTCGCTTGCTACCGAAGGGACGCAAGAAGGGGAGAAAAAAAGCGACCCCTCCCCGACCCTCCCAAGGGGAGGGGGTTGGTTGACTACGTAGGCACTCCCCTCCCTTCAAGGGGAGGGGCTGGGGGTGGGGTCTGTATCTCCATTGGCAGTTAGAACAACACTGACCCCACCCCCGACCCCTCCCCTACATGGGAGGGGAGAAAAAAGCGACCCCTCCCCGACCCTCCCAAGGGGAGGGAGGTTGGAAACAACACAACACAACATCCCCTTAACAACAATCCAAACCCCACCCCATCCCTTCCGAGGGAGGGGATCAAAAATAAGAAAGTCTCCCCCTTGGGGATATTTAGAGGGGGTCAAGTCTCCCCTCGGGGAGATTTGGAGGGGGTTGGTTTGCGCTACAGGTGCACCACTTCTCACATAGGTGCACCACTTCTCACCTCTCACCTCTCACTTCTCACTTTAAACAACAAAACAGCGCACCCTGAATAGGTGCGCTGCTTGTTGTTTAGGAGGGGGGTTATTTTATCCGAAATAGTCGATCTGCATGGCACGACGCACCTCGCTCATCGTCTGAGCGCCCACCTCGCGGGCTGCTTCACATCCCTTGCGCAGGATGTTGTAGATCTCAGGAATGTCTTTCTCCAGTTCGGCACGGCGCTGACGCATAGGCTCCAGATACTGATTGAGCACCTCGTTGAGGAACTTCTTGCACTTCATATCGCCCAATCCACCACGAGTGTAGTGCTCCTTCAACTCGTCGAGGTTCTGATACTCTGGCCAGAAGTTCTTGAAATCGTCATCGGTAGAGAAGGCATCAAGATAAGTGAATACGGCGTTGCCCTCTACATGACCAGGGTCACTGACGTTAAGGTGCGTGGGGTCGGTGTACATAGAGCGCACCTTCTGCCATACCTCGTCGGCAGAGTCTGAGAGGTAGATGCAGTTGCCCAGCGACTTAGACATCTTCTCCTTGCCATCGGTACCAGGCAGACGACGGGCAGTGAGATTCTCGGGCAACATGATGTTGGGCTCTACGAGCACAGGGCCATAGGTATTGTTGAAGCGGTTCACCAGCTCACGCGTCACCTCGAGCATGGGCTCCTGGTCTTCGCCAGCAGGCACAGTAGTAGCCTTGAAGAGGGTGATGTCGGCTGCCTGTGACACGGGATAGCAGAAGAATCCCAGAGGGATGCTCTCGCCGCCAAAGCCACGCATCTTAATCTCAGTTTTCACCGTGGGGTTGCGCTGCACACGGCTCACAGTGATGAGGTTCATGAGATAGGTGGTAAGTTCGGCCAACTCTGGTATCTGACTCTGGATGAAGAGTGTACACTTGTTGGGGTCGAGCCCAGCAGAGAGATAGTCGAGAGCCACCTGTGTGACGCTGTTGCGAATCTTCTCTGGATTATCGGCATTATCCGTCAAGGCCTGCACATCGGCCATAAACACAAACATGCGGTCGTAGTCGCCAGCGTTCTGCAGTTCTACGCGGCGGCGAAGCGAGCCAACGAAGTGGCCCAAATGTAGTTTTCCTGTGGGGCGGTCGCCCGTTAAAATTACTTTTCCCATATTAAATATTTAAGTTTTGTATTTTCTCTTTCTTTACAATAGCTAACTATTCAAACTCCAACTGATCCACGCGCTTCTGCATCTTGCGGTAGGCCTCCTGCAGGTCACCTTGCGTGATGTCGATACTGCGCTCCACAGGGCGCCCCACATCATTCAGACGATGTGAGAAGAGCCACTCGTAGGTTTTCTGCGAATAGAAGTAACGCGACAGGGCGCCATGCGATGCACCACGAATCCAGTCGTAGCGCAGGCGCTGCGTCAGTCGATTGCGCTTTAGCCCGTCAACAACCTTCTGCGACTCCTTTACAGACACAGCGCGGTCACCTGTGCCGTGGATAATCCACAGAGGCACCTCGCCCAGTTTTGTCTGGTCCTTCAGCGAGCAACCACCACAGAGGGCCATGCCGGCTGCAATCTTATCGGGATAGGTGCCCACAAAGTCCATGGTGCCGTAGCCTCCAAGGCTCATGCCTATCACATAGACCCGCTGGTGGTCGTAGGTGTAGTCGTTTGCATCGAGCCACTCTAGGATGTCGTTCAGCTTGCGAGGGCTCCACGCACCACCCGGATTCTGGGGTGCCACCACAAGAGCGGGCACGTCGAGTCCGCGCTTGATAGCATCGATGGTGCCATAGCGAAGCACGCGATCCATATTGCGCCCACAAAGGCTGGCACCATGAAGGAAGACAAGGAGCGGTGTGGATTCCTGAGAGTAGTAGTAGTCCTCAGGGGTGTACAACCAGAAGTTATAACCACCTGGAATCACGTTCTTCTTGGCCGATACCAGGTCGTACTGCGCATAGTTACACAGCACACTCAGTGCCAACAGGCATACTAACACACATCGCTTCATCATAGGCTTATTCTCCTTTCTGTTTGATAATAAACTTATTAATCATGGTGCCCCTACAGCCCACCACCACCGCATTGCCCACCACGATGGGCGACGACTCGAAATTGGCACCTATCAACTTCTTGGCAATCACACGACCGCTCTTTCCCTCGATGAGATAGGCATAGCCACTGGCATCGCCCGTGAAGATAAACATGCGGTCTTGCTCATTGAGCAGCTTCACTGGCGACGACCAACAGAAGTTGCCATAGGGCACGGTGTATTTTAGGCTGCCATCACGCGTAGAAAGTGCCATCAGTTCGCCACGACTGGCCGAGGCACCGTTGCGACAGATGTTGGCAAAGATCATATCCTGGCAGTCGCCCGATCCCAACAGTGGCGTTGAATACACACCACCATCAAGCGTCTTTCCAGGCAGATTTACACGCTGACAAGCTATCTGCTTTTCCCACACAAGCTGACCTGTGAGCGCCTGCAGTTTGACGAAATGGCAGATGCCCTGGTCACCCTGCTTGTCCACCTCGCACGCGGTATATATATAAGGTGAGCCATTCTCCTCGCGACAAACGATGGTGCCATCGCTGTCATCGTGGTTATCATAGCGCCACACGGGCTTCATAGTGTTCAGGTTCACACAGACAACGTTGCCTTGATTATCACTGAAAAAGCCATAGTTGCGATACACGCAGAGGCTTGACTCAATGCCTGGGGCCTTACCATTCACTCGATAGCGCAATGTCTGGAGGCGGCGCAAGTGACCACCGGCTGTTCGCTCGAACTTATACAGCGATCCATTCTCGCCAGGCCAGAAGAGATACCCGCCTGCCACCACGGGCGACGAGTCGAAAGCCTGCCAGCCACGCCATGCACGTGGGTCGTTGAAAAAGAACGTGCGTTCGTGCTTCAGCAAGTCGAAAGCCTGACATCCCAAGGGAGCTCCAATGCTGACGCCCTGACCTGAATAGAGGTTCATCAGCTCTGGGTCGAGCGACATGGTGCCTTTCACCACATTATGCAGGTCGAGCGGCTGGCGCGAGGGTTTTCCAGATTGGAAATTAAGAAAGAAAGCCTTGCCACAAAGCGAGCCCACCATCACCTCTTCGGCACCAAAATCGGCAGTGAGTGCCTTTGACTGCTGGCGGAACTGCTTCATCTCGGCTTCTGTCCAGCGGGCATAGAGAGGCTGGCCGGTCCAACCAGTGCCCCCACCCCATGTACCAAATTTGGTAGAGTCGTTGCGATAAGGCGTGTTGTAGGTCCATGCTATCTCTATCGTATCTGGATTACCCTTCACAGTGCCGCCGAAGTCGGCGTCGCGACGGAGGTTCTTGCGGAAAGTCATCACCCTGTCAGAGCGATCATAGCGATCATCATAATCTGAAAGGAAGTGAGTCAACGAGTCATCTGTCTCTACTTGAAATTCGAGCACAGCAGCCGATGCAAACATAGTGTCTGGCAGAGTCAGCTCCTCAAGTGTGGGAACATGTGCCACCGAATCACTATCCGAAGCGCCAACGCCTAATACGGCTGGCACCCCTTTACCTGTGCAAGCTGTGGTCAGTAAAAGAAGCAGGAACAAGGCCTGCGACATATATTTCATTTCTACAACCGATAGTTTCTTACAAATTTCTCACCTTCAGCGAAGCCTTCCTCATAGAGGCGCTCCAACTTATCTACATCCTGACACATACGTCCAACATCCATAGGGCGCTGCGGACGGATGACTACTATTTCACCCCAGTCTTCCATGCGTTCCACCATGTCGAGCTGCTCGTTGTACACACGCACACGATGACTTAGTGCCACACGCAGGCGTGGATAGTCGCGATAGATCATCTTGGGGATGTCCATATCGCGCTCTGTAGAACGATAGCCGCGATTGCGGGTCATCACCACCACATTGAACGGATGTCCCTGTTCCACTGCACGAAGCACAGGAATTGAGTCGACAATGCCACCATCAAGCATTGGAATGCCATCCACCATCGTAATTTGCGCAACAAAGGGCAACGAACTGCTGGCTTTAACAATTGCCGTCAGACGAGTGGCATCATATGGTTCACTCAAATATTCGGCACGCCCCGTCAAACAATTGGTGGTCACCGCCTCAAAGATAGCTGGATTACAACGGTAGGCCTCATAGTCGAAAGGCAGTATCTCGTTGGGAAAACGCTGATAAAGCACGTCGGGGTCAAAAATGCTGCCATCAACGATAAGAGACTTCAGAGAAATGTAGTCATACTTCTTGAGCATGTCTATGTTTGAATAGCGTGCACGACGAGGCTGATTGCTCATATAGCTGAGCCCATTGCAGGCACCAGCCGAGACGGCCACCACATAGGGGAAATGGTAGTCGTGCTTCATCAGCGCATCAAGCACACCACTGGTGAAGACGCCACGCATTCCGCCGCCTTCAAGCACTAATCCCGTGTCTTTACCTAAACATTCCATGCGTTTTCGATGCAAAGGTACACATTTTTTCGTTTTTTCACATTGATTTCTCCACAAATTAATAAATAATGAGTAACTTTGCAGGAAATTTTCACTAATATGTTTAATAAAGACACATACACACGTCGCAGAGCTGAATTAAAGCAACTGGTTGGCAATGGTATTATCGTACTTTTCGGTAACAACGAATCACCCGCCAACTACCCCGCCAACAGCTATGCGCCATTCCGTCAAGACTCTTCATTCATTTACTACTTCGGCCAGCACCGCGATGGACTGGTGGGCGTTATTGATGTGGACAATGACGAGGAATGGCTCTTTGGCGACGACATTGACATCGAGGACATTGTATGGATGGGATTCGTGCCGTCTGTAGCTGATCTGGCTGCAGAGGTGGGTGTAAAGAAGACTGCACCCATGAAAGAGCTGACCAACAGGCTGAAAGGTACCTGGGCAGCCGCAGAGAAGCACTTCCTGCCACCTTATCGCCACGACACTAAGATTCAGATTATGGACCTGCTGGGCATCCATCCTTCTGCACAGAAGGAAGCAGCTTCACTGAAACTTATCAAAGCAGTGGTGAAGATGCGCTCTACCAAGGAACCACAAGAGATTGACGCCATCGAGCGGGCTTGCGACGTGGGCTATGCCATGCATACCACAGCCCAGCTGCTGATCAAGCCTGGCGTCACAGAGCGCTTCATTGGCGGACAGGTGGACGGCATAGCTCGCAGTTTAGCACAGGGCGTCAGCTTTGCTACTATCTTCTCGCAGCATGGGGAGATTATGCACGGAAGCCCCAGTGGTGCCCAACTGGAAGCTGGACGTCTGGCGCTGTGCGACGCAGGATGCGAACTGGACGACTACTGTTCAGACAACACACGCACCATGCCCGTAAGCGGTAAGTTCACACAGAAGCAGCTGGAAATCTACTCCATCGTAGAGGCCTGCCACGACTATGTGCTCGAGGTAGCCAAGCCTGGTGTGAAGTATCAGGATGTGCACTTTGCTGTTTGCCGTCTGATGACCGATCGACTGAAGGAATTGGGACTGATGAAGGGCGACACCGAAGAGGCAGTACGCGCTGGTGCTCACGCCATGTTCCTGCCTCACGGATTAGGACACATGATGGGTATGGATGTACACGATATGGAAGGACTGGGACAAATCTACGTAGGCTTCGACGAGGAGACACGCCCCAATCTTGAACAGTTTGGCACCAATTGCCTGCGCATGGGTCGCCGACTAGAGGAAGGCTTCGTGGTAACCGATGAGCCAGGTATATACTTCATTCCCCACCTCATCGACCTGTGGAAGAGCGAGGGCCACTGCAAGGAGTTCCTAAACTTTGACAAGCTGGAAACCTACAAGGATTTTGGCGGTATTCGCATCGAAGACGACATCCTGATCACCAAGGACGGATGCCGATTCCTGGGTTCAAAACGCATCCCCTATCACCCTAAAGAATTAGAATCATTTATGAATAATAACTAATTGAAAATGAAAAAATTACTATCAATCACACTCCTGGCCGTAATGGCCTTGGGCGTACAGGCTGAAGAGAAAGACTCTACCAAGTGCAACAAGCCTGTATTCACCACCATTAAAGAAAATCCCATCACCAGCGTGAAAGACCAGAACCGCAGTGGTACTTGTTGGGACTACTCTACCATCTCATTCTTTGAGGCTGAGATTCTGAAGGCAACTGGCAAGACTTACGACCTCTGCGAGAGCTTCGTGGCCAACAAGACCTATATGGATCGTGCTATCCAGGTGGTTCGCTATCATGGCGACTGCCAGTTCTCTCAGGGTGGTTCTGCAGAAGACGTGCTGGCAACCATGAAGAAGTTTGGTATCTGCCCAGAGGGCGCTATGCCTTTCCCTGGTTCTCTCTATGGTGACTCACTGAACAACTTCAACGAGTTCTTCTCACTGATGGAGCCCTATGTAGCTGCCATTGCTAAGAGCGACGCCAAGAAGATATCAAGCCAGTGGAAAGTAGGTTTGCAGGGCATTCTGGATGCTTACCTGGGACAGTGCCCTGAGAGCTTCACATACGAGGGCAAGAAATACACGCCAAAGAGCTTCGCTGAGAGCCTGGGCATCAATCTGGATGACTACGTTTCCATCACCAGCTACACCCACCACCCCTTCTACACTGGTTTTGCTGTAGAGGTACAGGACAACTGGCGTTTCCCCCTGAGCTACAACCTGCCAATGGACGAGATGATGCAGGTCATCGACAATGCCATAGAGAAGGGCTACACCATCGCATGGGGCGGCGACGTTTCTGAGGATGGATTCACACGTCAGGGTTTGGCTTATGCCATCGACACCAAGAAGACTGAGAGTCTGGCAGGTAGCGATATGGCTCGCTGGCTGAAGATGACTGCTGCTAAGAAGCGCAACCTCATCGACTCGCTGGGATGCAACGTACCCGAGATTACTGCTACTCAGGAGCTGCGCCAGGAGCGCTTCGACAACTGGGAGCTGACCGACGACCACGGCATGCTGATCTATGGCGTGGCTAAGGATCAGAATGGCAAGGAGTACTATATGGTCAAGAACTCATGGGGCGAAACAGGCGACTACAAAGGAACTTGGTACATGACCAAGACCTTTATCGCTGCCAACACGATGGATTTCCTGATCAATAAGAACGCTATTCCCAAGAACATCCGTAAAAAGCTTGGCATCTAAGCAGTAAGAAGCTGATTTATATAAAAAGCGGCATATTCTGTTAAATTTCATACAGGATATGCCGCTTTTTCGTTTTTATTCGTTACCTTTGTATGCTATTTTGCCGTAATAGGCACCAATGGCACCTGAAACGAAGATAAAAAAAAACGATATAATGAATTCTAAATGGAATTATGAACCTCCTACGCCTGAACGGCAGTTGGCGGCGAAAGAATTGGCAGACAAAATAAACATGAGTCCCATTCTGGCCGAACTACTCATCAAGCGTGGTATTCGCACAGAGTCGGCAGCCAAACGATTCTTCCGCCCTATGCTCAGCGAGCTCATTGACCCGTTCTTGATGAACGACATGGATATCGCCGTGGATCGTTTGAACGACGCCATGGGTCGAAAAGAGCGTATCATGGTATATGGCGACTACGATGTGGACGGATGCACAGCTGTGGCTTTGGTATATAAGTTCTTGCAGCAGTTCTACTCAAATATTGAGTACTACATCCCTGATCGCTATGAAGAGGGCTATGGCATCAGTATCAAAGCGCTGGACTTTGCCGCTCAGGCGGGTGTGAAGTTGATTATCGTACTGGATTGCGGCATCAAAGCTATCGACGAGATTGCCTATGCCAAGAGTTTGGGCATCGACTTTATCATCTGCGATCACCACGTGCCCGATGATGAACTGCCATGTGCTGTGGCTATCCTAAACCCTAAGCGTGCCAACTCTACCTACCCCTTCAAGCATCTTTGTGGGTGTGGCGTGGGATTTAAGTTCATGCAGGCTTTTGCCAAGAACAACGGCATTGCCTTCTCACAGCTGGTTCCACTGCTGGAATTCTGTGCAGTGAGCATCGCTGCCGACATCGTTCCTGTGACAGGCGAGAACCGCATTTTGGCTTTCCATGGTCTGAAACAACTGAATCAGAATCCGTCGGTAGGTCTAAAATCTATTATCGAGATTTGCGGATTGACTGGTCGCGAGATTACCATGAGTGACATCATCTTCAAGATTGGCCCTCGCATCAATGCCAGCGGACGTGTACAGAATGGTACTGAGACGGTTGACCTGCTGGTGGAACGCGACTTCCAGAAGGCGCTGATAGAGGCTTCGCATATCAACGAATACAACGAACAGCGCAAGGATATTGACAAACAGATGACCGAAGAGGCCAACCAGATCGTGGAACGACTGGAGAGTCAGGAGCACCAATCTGCCATCGTACTCTACGACGAGGGATGGAAAAAGGGCGTAGTAGGCATCGTAGCCTCGCGCCTCACTGAAATATACTACCGTCCAACGGTGGTGCTGTCGTGCAACGAAGGTATGGCTACAGGATCTGCTCGCAGCGTGGCCGGCTATGACATTTACGATGCCATCAAGGATTGCAGAGACTTGCTGGAAAACTTCGGAGGACATACTTATGCCGTAGGCCTGTCGCTGAAGGTAGAGAATATCCCAGAATTTCGCAGGCGTTTCCAGCAGTACGTCAGTCAGCATATCTTACCAGAACAGACAGAGGCGATGCTCGACGTAGAAGCCGAGATAGACTTCAAGGACATCACAAAGAAACTGCACAACGACCTAAAGAAGTTTGCACCTCACGGCCCCGAGAACCCCAAGCCCATCTTCTGCACACGCAACGTCTATGACTATGGCACATCGAAGGTGGTGGGCAAACAGCAGGAGCACATCAAACTGGAACTGGTTGATTCGCGTTCAAGTAATGTGATGAACGGCATCGCCTTCGGACAGAGCGCAGCTGCACGCTATATCAAGTCTAAACGTTCGTTCGACATTGCATATACTATCGAGGAGAACATCTATAAGCGTAACGAAGTTCAACTCCAGATTGAGGATATCAAACCATCGGAAGAGTATTGATAGTTCTGGGCTATGGACTATGAACAGATTCTAAAGAAATACTGGGGCTACGATGATTTCCGCGGCATTCAGAAAGAAATCATTGAGTCAATAGGTAGCCAAAAAGACACACTGGGTCTGATGCCTACTGGTGGCGGTAAGTCTATCACGTTCCAGGTGCCTGCTTTGGCACAGGAAGGCACGTGTATTGTCATTACGCCCCTCATCGCCCTGATGAAAGATCAGGTGCAGAATCTGCGCAAACGTGGCATACGTGCAGCTGCTATCCATTCTGACTTGTCGCACGATGACGTTATCAAGACTTTAGAAAATGCTGTTTTCGGCGCCATAAAACTACTCTACGTCTCTCCTGAGCGACTTTCCTCTGAACTATTTCTACAGAAACTCAACCACATGAAGGTGAGTTTCATATGCATCGACGAGGCTCATTGCATTTGCCAATGGGGCTACGATTTCCGACCTTCTTATCTAGCTATCGGCAACATCCGTAAGATGTTACCTGATACACCTATACTGGCGCTCACTGCTACAGCTACGCCCGCTGTAGTGGATGATATCCAGGAGAAGTTGCTGTTCAAGCAGAAAAACGTGTTCCGCATGAGCTTTGAGCGCAAGAACCTGGCTTATGTAGTAAGAGAGACTGCCGACAAGGAAGCTCAACTCATTCATATCCTGAAACGCATCTCTGGTTCTGCTATCGTATATGCTCGCAGCCGTCAGCGTACCAAGGAGACAGCAGAACTGCTGTGCAAAAACGGCCTAGATGCGACTTTCTTTCATGCTGGATTGGATTATAACGAGAAAGATCAGCGACAGAAGGAATGGCAAGAAGGAAAGGTGCGTATCATCGTAGCTACAAACGCCTTTGGTATGGGTATCGACAAACCTGATGTGCGCGTTGTCATCCATATCGACTGTCCGGATAGTTTGGAGGCTTACTTCCAAGAGGCTGGACGTGCAGGACGCGACGGCAAGAAAGCCTACGCCGTACTGTTGTATAACGACAGCGATGCCATGAAACTTCACAAGCGCATCGTTGACACCTTCCCAGAGAAAGACTACATTCGCAAGGTGTACGACCACTTGGCTTATTTCTATCAGATAGGTATAGGATCTGGCTATAACGCGATGTTCGAATTCCCCATCGATAAGTTCTGCCACAACTTCAAGCACTTCCCCATCCGTGTGGATGCCGCCTTGAAGATATTGGATCGCGCTGGCTACATAGAATATCACGAGGAAGAGGAATGTAAGGCACGCGTGAGATTCGTGTTGGAACGCGACGATTTGTATCGCCTTCGCGGAAACAGCAAAGAGGAGGATGCACTCATCATCACGCTGCTGCGCAACTACAGCGGACTTTTCAATGGCTTTCAGTACATTGACGAGACCTTTCTGGCTCAGCAAACCGACTCAACGACGCCCATGGTTTACCTTTTGCTGAAAGGACTGGCACAAAAGAATATCATTCAGTTTATACCACAGAAGAAGACGCCACTCATACGCTATCGTCAGCGTCGCGAGGAGTCGCAGTATCTTTCGTTCCCTCCAGCAGTCTATGAGACGCTGAAAGAACGCTTCAGCGAGCGCATAGAGCACATGATAAACTACGCTACGAGAGGTAATCAGTGCCGCAGTCAGCAACTGCTACGCTACTTTGGCGAAACCAAAAGTAAGCCTTGCGGACAATGCGACGTATGTCTTTCACACGGAAACAAAGCCGGATTCAAGGTTGAGACAAAAACTGCTACCGAGGCTATCAAAAACATCTTGGCCGACAAAAAGCCACACGAAGTAAAGGAACTGATGCAACTTCCATTTGATAGCGAAGCCATCCAGAATGCGCTACGCAAGATGACACTCGACGAAGCAATCACTATCGAAGGCACCACAGTCCGACTAGACTGTTAACGCTTATCGTCAAACTCCCAATCCTTATACTTTTCACGAGGGAATATAAACATATTATCATCTATCCCACCCGATTTAAAGTTGCTTATCTTTATCTTTGCCCATATGAAAGCAACCTTAATCTTTAGGCTAATGGGATGATAAGTACCCTGGGTCACAATAGCTTTCACCTCCTTAATTGTACCCTTTGCGCCTTTCTTTTGTTTCAGAGTCAGCAAAAGATTAGTTCCCTGTTTCTCAACACGATACGAAAAATCATCTAAGGAGAACTTAAACTTTCCAGAGTACTTATCCTTCTTATCAGACATTGCATCATGCACCTCCACCACACGACGCTTTCGATAGGCCATGAAAGCCGTCACACCATCATTCCAGGTATCCACACGCTCATCACTAAAGCGTTGTTTTTTGCCTTTGTACCAGATGGTGCCATGCGTCTTATAAATGCCAATGATATCTACATCGTAATGCAATGTGGCCCCTTGTGGACCAAACACTTGATTATAAGCCTTGTCGAATATCTGTCGCGCCTGTTGCTCGTTGGTAATCTTCTGTTTTCCCCACGCCCCAACTGCCAACAGCAGGAATAAGCACAGTATCAGTTTATGTTTCATCGTCACTGAATTATGGTAATATACGTTGATAAGCCAACCGCTCATCGCCCGACAGCAGGTAGATTATACCACAATAGTCAAAGCCATACTTGAGCAGGTTGTGCTGCATAATATGATTGTCCCGATGGGTATCCACACGGATATTCTTGTCACACTTCAGACAGAAGTCCATCACGCTGGCAAAGATGCCGTGAACTTCGGGTCTGCTGGCGATGCGGTGGATCACATGATAGGGCTGCACATCGTCGAGCCATGCGCCATTATATATTTTTAGATAGGTAGGATCGGGCGATGACAAAAAGGCAAAATAGCCCACCACTTGCCCCACGTCCTCAACAACAAAAGCACCATGCAGCTGCATATCCTGAGAGATTACGGCCTCAGAAGGATATCCATCACTCCACTGATGCATATTGCCCGACTGCCTCATGATACCCTTTGCGGCAGCCATCACTTGCATAATCTCTGGTATATCGGTCGGTTTGGCTTCTCTGATTATCCTTTCCATATCTTGGGTGCATACGCGAATCGCGTCGTCGTACGGTTTGCAAAGGTACTAATAATCTGCGACATTGACACATCTGCTTCTGCCAATTAACTTTTATTAGAGGCACACAGCGCCAATAAACAGAAGAAAAGCAGTAACTTTGCAGCCGAAAACATCATCTGGGAATAAAAGAAACAACAAATGAAAAAAATTATTGCATGTTTGCTGGCTATGCTGGGACTTAACACTGCATGGGGACAGCAATTATTCGATGACACTGACGCAGAGGGGTTTGCCCAACTGATAGCCGACTCAACCGTAGTGGTTCTTGACGCAAGAACTGACAACGAATACGCAGAAGGACACATAAAAGGGGCCATCAACATAGACTTTAAGAAAAAAGACTTCATCGCAAAAGCAAAAGCGGCCCTACCCACCGATAAGACTATTGCCATCTATTGTCGCAGTGGCAGACGCTCTGCAGGTGCAGCAAACTTGCTGGCAAACGTGGGTTACAAGCTGGTAAACCTAAAGGGTGGCATCATCGCATGGACTGAAGCCCAGAAGCCTATCGTCATCCCGACCGACGAGAAGTAAGCCTCATCCACAGAAATCGCTCAGAACAATCATTACCACAAACGAGCGGTAAAAAGCTACTATACTTAGCTACGAGCATCTGATTGCCGAATTCCCCGAGGTGGAAAGCGTCAAAAACGACGAACACCACCACGGAGACATCCTATCTGGTCTGATTTAATTTTATATAACTACGGCAGTTCCACTGGTGGCAACCATCAGCATAGAACCATTGGCACCCACTGTCTCATAGTCAATATCAACACCAACGATGGCATTGGCACCAAGAACCTCGGCACGTTGCATCATCTCACGAATTGAGGTATCCTTGGCCTCGGCCAACACCTTCTCGTAGCTACCGGCTCGACCGCCTACTATATCACGGATGCCAGCAAAGAAGTCCTTGAACATATTGGCGCCAATAATTGTTTCACCTGTCACAATGCCTTTGTACTCACGAATGGTGTGACCTTCGATTTGCGGAGTGGTTGATAGTATCATAATCGTATGTTTTTAGATTGTTTACATCTATTAGACGTATAATTAATCCAAATTATTGCATTCAATTGCCAAATATTAACTATCTTTGCGTAAAAATTGGAGAAGTAGTATAATTTTATGGGATACATGAACCGCTTCAAGCAGTCGGACGAAGGACGTCGCGACGAGCTTATTCGCATCATTGAGCACTCTGTAGAGCAACTGACTTTGGCAGAGCTGGAAGCTCTATACTATGACATGACCACCAAATCGTTTATCAACGATAAGTAATGGTGGATAGGGTGCTAATATGAAACCATCTATCTTTCAGCGCCCAGTATGGGCAGCCTTTCTGGCTTTCATCGCTGCTTTCCTGTGGGGATGGGCTTATCCACTCATCAAATTGGGCTTTGAAGAACTGCAGATCACGCCCGATATGACAGGCAGCAAGATGCTGTTTGCCGGCATTCGTTTTTCTATTTCTGGAGCCATCATCCTGTTGGTAGCCAAGATGACTAACAGGTCGTTTCGCCTGAAAGAGATCACCATGGGACATCGGGCCAGCACACACCTATTCCTACTGGTATTCGCGCTGCTCAACACTACCCTCCACTATGCTGCTTTCTATATCGGTTTGTCCCACAGTCAAGGCAGTCGTGCAGCCATTCTCAATTCGCTAAGTGTCTTCACCCTCGTGCTGTTGGCTTGCGCATTTTTCAAAAGCGACAAACTGAACCTACAGAAGGTGATGGGCTGCACTATTGGTTTCAGCGGTATCCTTTCACTGAACCTTGGAGGCGAAGCCAGTGGGTCGTTCACACTGCTGGGCGACGGTATGATTATCCTCAATGCCCTTTGCAGTGCCTTTGCTGCCCTGATGACCAGAGGCGTGGCCAAGCGCATCGATGTGTTTGTAGGCACTGGCTTGAGTCTGGGCATTGGCGGAGCCTTGTTGGTGATACCAGGACTGCTGATGGGTGGCACACTGCCCCACACTACCCTGCTGGGACTGCTCTACTTACTGATGCTCATTGGCATATCTACCATTGGATTCACACTCTACAACAAGCTGCTGACGTGCAATCCCGTGGGCAAGATTGCCATTTGGAACTCGCTGATACCCGTGGTTGGCGCCGTCACATCGTGCCTTTGCCTCAACGAGGAATTCAAATGGAAATATGCGGTTGCAGCTACCCTGACCACAATAGGAATCTATTTGATAAACAAAGGAAAGAAATGAGCGTTTTCTTGGCATTTTCGTTTTTTATGCTTACCTTTGCACTCCACATAACCAAACTTCAAAATTAAACCTATGGCAACAGTTAAACCATTTCGTGGCATTCGTCCACCTAAAGAACTTGTAGAGCAAGTAGAAAGCCGCCCCTACGACGTACTGGATTCTGAAGAAGCACGCGCCGAGGCTGGCGACAACGAGAAGAGCCTCTACCATATCATCAAACCCGAGATTGACTTCCCCGCAGGTACCAGCGAGTACGATCCAAAAGTCTATGAAAAGGCTGCCGAGAACTTCCAAAAGTTCCAGGACAAAGGATGGCTGGTACAAGATGAACAGGAACATTATTATATTTATGCGCAAACCATGAATCCTGATTCTGCCAACAGCAAGACGCAGTACGGACTGGTGGTGTGCGCTCATACCGACGACTACATGGCTGGTCGCATCAAGAAGCACGAGCTGACTAGACGCGACAAAGAGGAAGACCGCATGAAGCATGTCCGCGTGAACAATGCGAACATCGAGCCCGTGTTCTTTGCCTATCCCGACAATGCCGTGCTCAACGAGCTGATCATGCGCTATGCTGCCACTAAGCCAGAATACGACTTCGTGGCTCCTATCGATGGTTTCCGCCATCAGTTCTGGGTGATTAGCGACGAGAAGGATATGCAGACCATCACCGACGAGTTTGCCAAGATGCCTTCTATGTATATTGCCGACGGTCACCATCGTTCAGCTGCAGCTGCCCTGGTTGGACAGGAGAAGCAGAAGCAGAACCCCAACCATCGTGGCGACGAGGAGTACAACTTCTTCATGGCTGTATGCTTCCAGGCTTCGCAGCTCACCATCCTTGACTACAACCGTGTGGTAAAGGATCTCAATGGTCTCACCAGCGAGCAGTTCCTCGCTGCGCTCCAGAAGAACTTCATCGTAGAAGACAAAGGCACAGACATCTACAAGCCCGCAGAAATCCATGAGTTCTCTCTCTATCTGGACGAACATTGGTACAGCCTGAAAGCTAAGGAGGGTACCTACGACAACAACGACCCCATCGGCGTGCTCGACGTAGATATCTCGAGCCGACTGATTCTCGACGAGATTTTGAACATTGGCGACCTACGCTCTTCACAGCGTATCGACTTCGTAGGTGGTCTGCGCGGACTGGGCGAACTGAAACGTCGCGTGGACTCTGGCGAGATGCGTGCAGCATTGGCCCTCTACCCCGTTTCTATGAAACAAATCATGGACATCGCCGACTCTGGCAAGATTATGCCTCCCAAGGCTACATGGTTCGAACCAAAGTTGCGCTCGGGTCTGGTCATCCACAAACTTTCTTAAGTCACTCTTAGATTGTCCTGTATTTCTATGACAGACGAATTCAAGACAATAAAAAATACGAGCGAGGGATTTTACTCTGAAAAGCGGAGCAAATTCCTCGCTTTTGCACATCACGTAGAATCTGTCGATGATGTCAAGGAACTAGTTGCACAATATCGCAAGAAATACTACGATGCTCGCCACGTCTGCTACGCCTACATGTTGGGCGCTGCCAGAGAGGAGTTTCGCGCCAACGACGACGGAGAGCCATCAAGCACTGCCGGAAAGCCTATCCTAGGACAGATAAACTCCAACGAGTTGACCGACATTCTGATTGTGGTGGTCCGCTACTACGGTGGCGTCAATCTAGGCACCAGCGGACTCATTATTGCCTATCGCGAGGCTGCTGCCGATGCGCTTGCCCATGCCGAAGTGGAGACGAAACAGGTGGAAGAGGTCATCACCTACGACTTCCCCTACGTCATGATGAACGATGTGATGCGCATCGTCAAAGACATGCAGCCGCGCATCATCTCGCAGACCTACGAGAACACCTGCCAGATTAAATTGTCCATCCGACAATCTGAGGCCGAACAGTTGCGACAGCGTCTTGCAAAACTTAGCTTCTCATAAACAACAAGAATTTATGGATAACAGTAAAGAACTGTTCCCGCTGGTCGACGAGAACGGAACAGTAATAGGAAAAGCCACCCGTGGCGAGTGCCATAGTGGGACAAAAATGTTGCACCCCGTGGTGCATCTGCATGTGTTCAACTCCAAAGGTGAACTTTACCTGCAGAAAAGACCTGCCTGGAAAGATATTCAACCCAACAAATGGGATACTGCCGTCGGAGGGCATATAGACTACGGTGAAACACCAGAGCAGGCATTGAAGCGTGAAGTCAGCGAAGAACTGGGCATCAACGACTTTATTCCAAAGCGCATCGGACAGTATGTGTTCGAGAGCAGCCGAGAGCGCGAATTAGTATATGTGAACAGCACCACATACGATGGCCCCATCACCCCATCGGCATCCGAGCTAGATGGAGGACGTTTTTGGAGCATCGAAGAAATCGAGAAATCCATAGGAAAAGGCGTCTTAACCCCCAATTTCGAGAGCGAATTTACCCGTTTTCTAAAAAAATAGCACTTTTTTGAAAAAAGTTGGGCAAAACATTTGGCAATAACAAAAAAAGTGCTTACCTTTGCACCCGCAAATAAGGAACAGGGTTCCGTAGCTCAACTGAATAGAGCATCTGACTACGGATCAGAAGGTTGTGGGTTTGAATCCCGCCGGAATCACTTCTTTAGTTTTGCAGTAGTTCAATGGAACGTTGGTTCCGTAGCTCAACTGAATAGAGCATCTGACTACGGATCAGAAGGTTGTGGGTTTGAATCCCGCCGGAATCACAAAGAGAGGTATTAAAATACCTCTCTTTTTTTATTATTAAAAAAATATCATAAAAAGTTGTAGGATACGACAACTTTTTGTATCTTTGCACCCATGAAGCGTAAGATACTTACATATGGTGGCTATTTTGAGGCGTTCATGGCCACTCTGAAAGAGAAGGAGCAAGAGAAGGTCCAATATGGATTACTTCTCTTGAAAACTCAAGATAGGCTGTCGAAGAAGTTCGTGAAGCATATCAGAGATGGTGTCTATGAGTTGAGAACAGAATATGGTGGTAATATCTACCGTGTATTCTTTATCTTTGATGATGGACAGATTGTCGTTCTGTTCAATGGATTTCAGAAGAAGACTCAGAAAACACCAACAAACGAAATAGAAAAGGCAATTAAAATTAAGGAGGCATATTATGCAGACAAACAATCACAAAATCGTTGACTATGACCTCGTGCTTGACGAGAAGTTTGGCAAAGAGGGAACCCCCGAGCGTATACAAGCAGAGGAAGCTGCTTACTCTTTTTATTCTGGTCAGATACTTCAGAATGCCAGAAAAGAGGCAAAGGTAACTCAGGAGGAGTTGGCGCGTCGTACTAACACTACAAAGTCGTACATCTCTAAGATTGAGAACGGAGTCATCGTTCCTAGTGTCGGAGTATTTTATCGAATTATCAATGCTCTTGGATTGAGGGTGGAAGTAGTGAAGCCCCTCTATTAATTCCTGCAATATCTCTCATGCCTATGTCACGTCTATCAAACATTATTGTAATCCTTTTCTTTGTCGCATTATCGGCGCATGCCCAGCTGACGGACTGGCGGAACATTTCGAGCAAGAACTTCGTGATGAAAATCATCCACGACCAGAACTTCCTTTATGTGAAAACAACAGATTCATGTTTGTAATCTAACAGATTACAATTTTCCATGAATGAAATTAAATCTTGTTTTTTTGTATTAAAATCTTTCATGATGGAATATCTAGGAATTGTGTGAATAATATAACAAATTATCTTCCCACTCTTGATGGAGTCTGTTCCACTTCTCGCTGTGGGCACCCAGAGCACCTATTTGGCGCGGGTGTGCCAATGGTAAAACATTGATGGCATGACCATCGATGGTGGCAGTAGTTGCTTTGCCATAACCATACAGTTCAACGTATTCCTGGAGTGATTTATATGGAACGTCTACCACAGAGTTTAAGAACTGCGCGATAGGTATATCACCAAGCAGTACCAGAAGTTTTGCTTGTGACTCTTTCAGTTCTTGAAGAATCTCTTCGCATCGCTTTGCATCACAGAAGACAGTGGGGCGCTCAGGGATTGTGACTTTATTCAGACCATATTGCTCAATCAGCGGATTGTAGCGTTTGGTAATAACCTTGACCTGACCAGAGTTCAGTCGTGTTTCAGGAAGGAGGTCGCAAAGCCATGCATCTTTCCTTGTGTACCCTAAAGTACCAAGGATATGCTCGTCGAGAACTTTTGCAGAAGGGCCATTGAGATGACAGCCTGCAGGCTCCAATGTTCCTGCCTCCTTGGGGATACTGATTTTTGAAATGATTTCCTTTGCCTCCTCGATGTTGCCATCCCAGAAAATGCGTGGCTCACTTGCTACGGCAAGAGCTGTACAAACAGTTTTACCATTTCTCTTCCAACGAGCATGCACGGCACTGGCATACACGCCTAGAACGAAAACTTTCTTGGGTGTGCGGTCTTGCTGTCTCAGTGGGTGGACAACTTGACCGAAGGGATATTGATTTTGTATTGTCATAGTATTCTTAGTCCATCGATACAGGGCATAGCCCACGAAGAATATCAGCACACCTAACAGTCGGTACATCCACGGATTGTTAAGGTTGTAACCAACTTGAAAGCGGATTCTTGTTCCATTTTCAATCTCTGGACTTTTTAATCTTTTTAGAGTTACCAATCATCATTTTTCTTTTCCTTGGCAGGGAACTCGGGGTAATTTTTGTTAAGATATAACATAATGTCGCCAACTGTCAATATGAGTTTGAAATTACAGTTTATATAAGCTTGAGCATAGGTACTTTGATTAGAAGAATCCGTGTATGGGTAAACATCTCTTGGTAACGTTAAAACATTTTTGGCTCCACCAACACTGCCCTGAGCCAAGGTGTAGTGTCTGACTTTGGCGGTAACTCTAATTCTGTCTGCTTTGGTCTCGATGGTTACGTAGGAAATGCCATGAATAACAACAGCTTTAAAAGCTCCCATCACTTGCCCGACATTCATGAAGTATCCTGTATATTCTGCTGTACTGTCGGTTTCACTGATAGTCGATCTTTCGTAGTTTTTAAAGTTTGTCTTCGCCCATCTACGAATTATTTCCATGAGTCTGGTTTTGTCTAAGGTGTCCTTTGCATGGAACACGTACTGATATTCTATCTCTCCATCGTCATTCATGTGATTAAGTTTCATCAGCATCTGACAACGTTTCTTGTTGCTTCCTTTTGTTGTTTTGTTGTATTCCTGAATATCAGCTTTAAATTCAGGGCAAGTAAAAAAATCATTTTCTTTTTGTGCACTAATTGCAGATGAAATAAAAAAAAGTGTGAATAGTAATAGAATCTGTTTCATGTTCATTAATTTTCAATTATCTTACTTTGATTATACCGCCACAAATTAAGCCGATAATACCGAGAGGGATTAGCAAACCACTTTCGTAAATAACAAATAAGGCAACTATACATGCGGCTAAAATAGCTATGGCTTTCAGTGTCTCTGATTTATTTCTTTTTTTTCTGCAAGCTCATCGATGGTAGATGATTGGACTGATGAGCTCTCAGCATACAGTTGACTCATATCATGCTGACGCGGACGTCGAATCTTCCTCTGACGAGGACTGGTAGACATAGCCTGTTTGGTTTCTGGCAATTCTTTTTTATTATCGCGAGAATTCTTTATTTTATTAGAGAGATCTTTGTTTTTCTTTTTTAGTTCTTCGTTTTTACTACGAAGTTCATCTATCTCTGCTTGCATCTGTGCGAACGATGATGCATTATTAGAATCGGAATTATATAATTCTGATTCGTTAGTCTTGGGAATACTATAAGGAATATCTCGATTATGTTGTTCCATAAATATCATATTTAATTTGCTTACAAAGATACAAAATCTATCTTATTGTTAATGAACGTAAAGTTGTATATTAAGATTATTTAAAAGACAGTTCGATTTAACGCTTATTATGTCATAGAAATAGCAAGGTCATTATTTCCGATGGAATAAGGGAAATAGAGGCCTTAACATTAGTTTTTTGCCTAAATTTTGAGAAAAATGACTTTATTATGTCCGGCAATGAAAATCCGTTGATTATACCTTTGCAGAGTATTAAATTTTTAATTTTATGATTATATTTATTTGTATTGATTTAGAGGAGCTGATAACCGTTTTTCAAATAGGTATATCACTCTACTTAATGACTCGACGTAAGAGTTGATTTCAACATTATTAAAAAAATCCTCCATACATTCAATGTAGGAGGAATTTTTTAAAACCAATAGGCGGATGACTTTTTTTGTTCTCGAAGATTTTTGGTTTATACAGCTCTGCAACAGTTGAACTATGCCAAGTAGGAAAAACATCTGGATGTTCACGGATTATGGTGACTAGGTCGCAGTAGCATTGATTGTTTACTTGGATGTCAGAGAGTAGCTGGAGTTCGTAGGACTGCAGGGAGTGGATGATTTCCAAAAAAATAATTCGAAAGTTAGTGCTGCAAAGATACAAAAAGTTTGTTATACATCACTTATTACTGATATATTTTTTGTTTCGTTAGAATCAGACGGTACCTGTGCCTCCTACTCTGTGATGTAGCGCTAACAAATTTGCTCTTATAAGTCACCTTAATTATTACGTAAAACTCTGCTCTACGTGATAATCCTTTCGATTTTTATAGCGGTATCCTAGTCAGTCATAATATTCTATTTTCAGCAGCTCACTCACATTGAAATCGTCATGAAAACCATCGTCGTATTTGTAGACGATACGAAGGCCACGATACGTCGATGGCACCTTCAGCGTGTCCAACAGGTGCCACTTGGGACGCCCGAAGTCGTACGACTCTCTATCTAGGATAATGCGGTTTGATACAAAGTCGAAAGCGTAGTAGCCACCACCAATGCACTGGTCGCCTGGCTTCAGTAGTTGCCTGTGCTGGTCAACCATTCCCAGACGGAAAACGCCGTCCATTGTGATAATAAACTTTGGGAGATTCATTCAATTCATTATTTTATATTTTTCTTGAATATGGCGGGGTTGCCAGCTACGAGTGTTCTGGGAGCCACGTCATTTGTCACCACAGAACCTGCAGCTATAACGGCACCATCGCCAATTGTTACTCCTGGTAAGATGGTGGAATGACCACCAATCCAAACATCGTTTCCTATGGTAATAGGGCTACCATAAACATCAAGAACGCGATCTTCCGGCTCCAGTCGGTGTCCTGCGGTAAAGATACCAACATCTGGGCCTATCAGACAGTTGTCTCCAATACGTATTTCCGCCAGGTCAAGCATTGTACAATTATAGTCGGCATGGAAGTTATCACCCACATGAATATTCTGTCCGAAATCACAATGGAAATTATCGCCCACAAAGGGAGCGCTTCCTACAGATCCAAATAGCTCACGAATGAGTGTTTCTTTATCTTTGAAGTCCGCCAGTGTCATGCTGTTCATCTGTTTGACTGTTGCCGAAGCCTTTGCCATTATCATCTGCACCTCCGGGCTTATGTCTGTGCGACTATACCATTTCTTTTCCATACTTTATCTGATAATTTTTGCTTTCTGAAGGTTATCGAAGTCGTCCCAGAAGTTCTCCTGTTCGGGAGTGGTGAAACCATCGTTCTCTATCTCCTTCAAGATGGCATCCAGCAACTGTGCTTTGGAGATGTTCAGGCTTGGGGCTACGTCGATGGGGTAAGTGAGGATGTCACCCAACGAGCCTACGTGGCAGTTTGTAACGGCAATGTCACCGTTTGCAACGTTTACCTGAATATGGCGGGTTGTGCCATATTCGGGTATCGTGTTACAGAGCTTCTGGTATAGTGGATTGTCGCTATACTGTTCAGAATCTACAGAGTTGATGAGTTCGCGGAGTGTCATAGCAGCCCTGATACGATATCACCATGACGATGCTCGTCATTCTTTACGCTTTCAACCTCGGGGAAGTCGGCAATCAGATGCTCATAGGCTACGGCTGCGTCGTATTCCCCTTTTGCGATGATTTTGTATAGTTGCTTCTTGCCCAACAGATAATAGAGTATGGGCATGATGCGGGCCATCGTCTTCTTTGGTTTCAATACCTGCTTTGTATAGGCATGGAACACGCTTGCGTGCCTGCCTTCATCCTTTGCTAACTGCAGGAACGCCTCACGTTCCTTATCCGTCTTGACCACCTTAGCCAGACGCTGATACATCAGTACGGCATTAAGTTCGCCCTGCTGACTACGTAGTAATTCTTTTAATTGTTCTTGTGTCATTATTCTGTTATAACTCTAATTTCCAACCATTATCCCCGTGATAGATCATCTGGCGTGTCATTCCACCGTCGATGCAGCGGCCTATGCCCTGAGCACCTCCAGCCACAACGACTACCTTATTCGTGAAATATCCCATTGTATTTTATCCTCTAAATACTAAAGTATTGTAATTATCGCGACAAAGATACAAAATTATAGGGAATTTTGACTAACTTTGCAATAGCATTTAAGAAGAATTGTGATAGATATGTTAGAACACATCGCAGATTTTACGGCTTGGCCGATATTGACGGGAATATGTATTGGCTATGTTGCCAACCGCATTATGAGCGGTGAGGGCAAGGGATGCTGCATGAACTTCGTTGTAGGCATCGTAGGCAGTTATGCAGGTACTTTCATCAGTCATTTGCTGAACATCGAACTGTTTGGCAAGGGTTATCTTTCCAACTTTGTGTTCTGTGTGGCAGGGGCCGTAACTGTATTGTGGATTTGGAAGAAACTGTTTGATTGAGTATGCTGACGATTGATACAACCAACATGTGCTCACATCTGCAGAAGAAACTGTTTGAAGATGATGGCATCTATCATCCTCTGTGGATGGCCATGCAGGATGATGCTGAGCTGACAGCTGTAGTCCGCTCCCGACAGCTTCATATCTACCGCAATGGTAAGAAGGTGCTTGTGCTGGCAGGGAAGGCTACTCCAAAGATTATCAGAGAAGATAAACTCTGCGAAATGGCATTATAATATGGACTTTATCTTGAAACAAAACTTAAGTTATAAGAACATTCATATTGGCGCAATAGCTACTTTTTATATAATAGCCTTATTGGTGCGCTTGATATCATTGCATGTTGCCGACAAATGTCCTGCAATTGAAACGAACTATGCATTTCAAGTTTCTGCAGCGCTTGTCACGGGGCTTGGTCCCGCCCTTGGAGCATTGGTGGCTATGTTCCTTTTCAAACGTAAAACGGAATATACCCTCATAGGCAAGTCTGCCTGGAAATCCATTACGACTATAGTTATACCATGCATTGTTTTTGGCATTATTGGCGGATGGAACCTCGGCGTGACATGTTTTTGGGCATTTGCTTATGGGCTTTTGGAAGAATATGGTTGGCGAGGATTTTTGCAATATGAACTCAGGAATTTGCCTGTGTGGCAGTATGTACTGATCATCACGGTGATGTGGTTCCTGTGGCATCTGGATTTGAATCAGCGAAGTGTCTTGACATTCTTCCCACTTCTACTCTTCGCTTCATGGGGAATAGGAAAGGTGGCAACTGATACTCATTCGCTGCTTTTCTGTGCAGCTTTTCATGGCATCGTCAACTTCTCGAAACACGGGTTGCTTTCCGATACCCCCTATTTCGTAGCATTCATCGGCATCATAGCATTTTGGATTATTACATGGTATTTTGTTGATATTACCCCTAAACAGCACTGATTCTATTAGCTCAAATAGCCCTTATATATTTCATCTATGCTTAGAGACTTCATCGCAATCGACTTTGAAACGGCCAATCAGGAGCCGTCGAGTGTCTGCTCAGTAGGAGTAATCATGGTGCGTGAAGGGCAGATAGTTGACTCGTTCTACAGTCTGATTCAGCCTGAGCCAAACTACTATAATTATTGGTGTCAGCGGGTGCATGGTATTTCACAAGACGACACAGACGATGCGCCAGTATTTTCCAAAGTATGGCAGCAGTTGGAGGAGCGTATTGTCGAAGTGTATTATTCTGATCAAGAAATTGACGACATAAGATACCAGATTGCCACCATTCCTTTCGTGGCTCACAATGCCCGCTTCGATGAAGGTTGTCTGAAAGCTGTGTTCAAGGTGTACCAGATGGACTATCCTGATTATCGTTTCTACGATACTCTGACTGCTTCCCGTAGACAATTTGGCCAATCACTGCCCAATCACCAGCTTCAAACCGTAGCATCTGCCTGTGGTTATGACCTACAGAACCATCACCATGCCTTGGCCGATGCAGAAGCCTGTGCCGCAATAGCATTATATCTATTGTAAAACACCAATGTTTAAAGGAGTTTAAGGAATTGTCAGCATAGTTTATCGTAGTTTAAAATTTGTGCCATACAGACCCGTTCCGAGTGCCAATCTGTCAATCGGCACGAAAGTTGTACTATGTCTGGTGAAAGCTAGAGCGAAAGCCGAGGCGATCAAGAACAAATAAGTTAAACTAAAAGTATAATTAGGAGGTATTGATTATGTTACCAGTAATGTTTCAGAACAGTTGGATGCCAACAGTATTTGAGGATTTCTTTAACAATGATTGGATGCCTCGTGCCAACAGTACAGCACCCGCAGTCAATGTCAAGGAGAACGACAAGAGTTACATCATGGAACTTGCTGCTCCAGGCATCAAGAAAGAATATTGCCGCGTAGGCATCAATGACGAGGGCAACCTCACCATCGCCATTGAGAACAAACAGGAACACAAGCATGAGGACAGTCACCGTCACTACTTGCGCCGTGAGTTCAGCTATTCTAACTACGAGCAGAACTACACACTGCCAGACGATGTGGTCCGCGACAAGATTTCTGCCAAGGTAGAGGACGGCATTCTGACCATCACGATGCCAAAGTCCGAACCGAAAGAGAAGGTTACAAAGGCCATTGATGTCTCGTAAACAGTTCATCTTGTTAAATAGTAAAACCCTGACTTGCTTTGCAGGCCAGGGCCTTTTGTATGTATATGTGTCCAAGATTAATATCTCCTGAACACATATCCATCTGTGAAGTAATAATCATCGATGAAGAGATCACGCGCATAAGCCTCGTAATCGAAGTACGAAGCCAGATGGCCCATCATATCATCCAGATTGTAGCACACATCAATGATGTGCTCAGCGAAATCCTTTTCAGATTCCCATTTACCCATGTAGCGCTCCTTGAAGCTTTCTATGCTTTCATTGCCGAAAGCATCTGAGAACGCTTCGAAGGCTTCCCTGTCATCATCATCCAAATCAGCAAACTCCATGATTTTATCAAATCTTTCTTCATCGATACCACTTTCTGAATATGTAAATAGTAATTGAAAAGTATACCACCATAATAATCGAAAAGGGTACCACGTAGACTAGAGTTTTACGTTATATATATGGTAGCTCAGAAGAGCGCTGTAATTGTTGTGTGGCTGAAGGTGCACCAATGAATAAGGGTGATTTCTTCAAGGAAGATTGAAACTAATAGAATAAGAAACGGCGGCCCACACGACCTGCCGTTTCTTACATTAGCTCCAACTCGATGGCCATGCGTCGGTCGTTATACCTGAGGTCCCAGATACATTCTTGCGTCCCTTCGGTAGCAAGCGGCGAAGCCGAGCGCACCCAGAGAACGGCGTTCACTACTGTTCGGATTTCGTCCTGTGAGCGCCAGATTGCGTCGTAGTCAGTCATAATATTCTATTTTCAGCAGCTCACTCACATTGAGATCGTCATGAAAACCATCGTCGTACTTGTAGACGATACGAAGGCCGCGATACGTCGATGGCACCTTCAGCGTGTCCAACAGGTGCCACTTAGGACGTCCGAAGTCGTACGACTCTCTATCTAGGATAATGCGGTTTGATACAAAGTCGAAAGCGTAGTAGCCACCACCAATACACTGGTCGCCTGGCTTCAGTAGGTGCTTGTGCTGGTCAACCATTCCCAGACGGAAAACGCCGTCCATTGTGATGATGAATTTGGGTAGTAGCATACTTTTAATCTGTTACCACTTCATTGAAATGTTCCTTGCCCCAAGCTATCAGAGCCGTAAGTGCTGGCATCAGCGATTTGCCTGTCTCTGTCAGGGAATACTCCACTCGAGGTGGAACCTCCGGATAGACCTCACGATGAACAAGGTGACTCTGCTCCAGGTTCTTCAGTGTCTGCGAGAGCATCTTCTGAGAACAATCCGTCATCAGACGGCGGATCTCATTGAAGCGCAATACACCCGTCTCGCTAGTGTGAAGCATATAGAGCACCAGCATGGACCACTTGTCACCAAAACGACTCACTACTTGCCTGATAGGACAGGCTAAATACTCAGCTTTGATATCTGCCATAATTCATGATTTTAATGCAAAAGTAACCAATAGTTACTGAATTACCAAATTACACTTAGTTAATCTAAGTTAACGCTACATTCACGGGAGTCCGATAACATCCTAATTCCTACTTTTTGGTAACTATGGTACCAAAAAGTGCCTTCTTGTGGGATTGAAAAACTTGCCGTACCTTTGCGGTGCAATTCGAGATAATTGCACCGCGAGGACAGGCTGCACCTCAGCATAAAGCAAGCTTTCTGCATTCGGTTTGCACTGTCCTTGCACCTAGTAAATAATATTTTAAACGAATAAGAATTATGAAACAGATTGAGACAATTAAGAGTGGTAAGAATTACAGCGCAGTAAGTGTAGGTAAGATGAGTGAGATTATCGAGCACGTGCTTCCGATGGGCCCCAATGTAACCATTCAAGGTAAGGTGTTCGCAGGTCAGGCCGTAGGTGCTACAGGCAGCGAACTGAGTTTCCAGACACTCGTTCCTGGTCAGGATAGCGGTTTCCTGCACACCCACAAGACTCACGAGGAACTTTACATTATCCTGAAGGGCGAAGGCCAGTATCAGGTGGATGGTGAGATTTTCCCTGTCAGCGAGGGTACCATTATACGTGTGGCTCCCGATGGTAAGCGTGCGCTGAAGAACACAGGTAGCGAGAACCTGACTATGCTCTGCATCCAGTACAAGGCCAATGCCTTCACTGAGGCTGACAGCCCCATGACCGATGGAACTATCCTGCAGGAAGAACTGAAATGGTAATTGAGATGTTCGACAAAGCTATTCAGTTTCTGAAAGACCACAAAGAGATTGCCCTTGCAACCAGCGAGGGCAATCTGCCAAAGTTACGCATCTTTCAAATTATGAAGCAGGAAGGGCATGTGCTTTACTTTGCCACTTCTGCCAAGAAAGCCGTTTGGCACGAGTTACGCCAGAATACCAATGTTGAAATACTGGCCTATGAAGGTAATATCTCTGTTCGGTGTTCAGGGATGGTGAACTTTAATGTGGATGATGATGTAGAGCGGTGGATCTACGAGCATAACGATGTGCTTTCACGACTCTATACGAGCTATGACCAGATGGAATACTTTTGTCTGCCAATAGCAGAGATGGACTATTATGATTTGTCTCCAACACCACCGGTATTTCAGCATTTTGACCTCATTGCAGGCGAAGTTTGCGATTCAGCGAGAGAATTGCCAAACATGTTTGAGCAATCCCGAGCGTAAGCAAACTCGACCGAAGGTCAAGTTGGACAAGGCTTCGTTGGTGAAAGATTCCAGAAAAAATGATTAGCTTAAGGCTATGGGGTCATGAAAATTATCTGATAATCTTTGCTTTCTGAAGATCGTCGAAGCCATTCCAAAAGTCCTGCTGTTCTGGAGCGCTGAAACCGTCTGCTGACAGCTCCTTTAGGATAGCGTCCAGCAGTTGTTTCTTGGAGACGTTCAGGTTCGGGTCAACATTGATACTATAGGTGAGGATGTCGCCCAAAGAACTGACGTGAACGCCCGAAACGATGATGTTCCCATCGGCCTCGGCCACCTGAATATGACGATTTGTGCCATATTCGGGCTTGGTCTGGCTGAGCTGCATGAATAGCGGGGAGTCGTTATATTGCTCAGTATTGGCGGATTGAAGTAAATCTTTTAGCGACATTAGCTTGTTATTTCGCTGCAAAAGTACGAAAAATCGGTCATAATTATGTGTTTTTGATCCAACAATACTTATATTCAGTAAAGAGAATGTCCCACCTCACACATATAACCTTTTCACTCGGAAACCAAAGATGTAAGAAGTTGTGCAACATTTTTTGCTATGCAAACGCCCTAAGATTCTCCAAATATTACAATAATTTGATAATATCCGACCAACGTGTGGTGGGGTTCGGACTCTTGAAGTCATGCTTGATGGCGTTGGCGAAAACGTTAGCCTTTCCTTTGCCATCTTTTCGGGTGTATTGCTGGGCACCGATAACGATAGTCTCAGAGCCGTTTAGACGATTGATGCGGTCGATGACCTCGTCGAGGCGGCGCATCTTTTCGATTTGTTCGGCGTTGACGTCGAACAGGTCTTGCTGGATGGGGCTGTCAGGGCCAATGCCCATGACAATTACACCGGCTTTCTTGTATTGATAGCCTTGGCGGTAGATTTTCTGCAGTACATCGCAAGCTGCACCTACAATGGGAATGGTGCTATTGGTGGGAGAAACGAGCCGAGTTTCCTTGAAGTTCCAGTATTGGGCAAGGTCTTCACGGAATGCGTTCGTATTTACGAAAACGCCAACAGTCGAAGCCACGGTGTTCTGAAGGCGCAACTTCTCAGCACAACGTGCGGCATAGTTTGAAACATGCGTGCGCAGCGTGTCAAAGTCTGATATCATGCCGTTAAACGAGCGACTGGTGCAGATGGACTTTTTCTTAGCCAATTCCTCGTTGGGAACAGCATCCTCACCGTTGAGTTCCTGCCAGGTGCGCACGATGTTGATGTTGTTGAAGGTGAGCTGCACCCAGTCCTTGTGGTGCAGAGCAAAGTCGTAGGCGGTCTTGCAGCCAAGTGCCTGAAGCTTTGCCGCATAGCGTCGGCCGATACCCCAAACGTCCTCGACAGGAAACAGTTTCAGCGCCTTGATACGTTTCTCGTCTGTATCTATCATGCAGCAATGGTGGTAGCCCTCATACTTTTTGGCGAACTTCGAGGCTATCTTAGCCAACGTCTTGTTCGGAGCCAAACCGATACTAATAGGCATACCCACCTCGCGTTTCACCCGTTTATGCAGATGCTCGCCCCACTGTTGCAGATGATCGGATGCAATGCCATCAAGATACATAAAGCACTCGTCGATGGAGTAACGGAAATAAGCGGGTGTCTCCTTGCGGATAATACTGATGACACGGGCAGTCAGTTCGCCGTACAACTCATAGTTGCTACTGAAGACTGCTATTTTATTATTAGGAAACTGTTGTTCCAACTGAAAATACGGTGTGCCCTCCTTCACGCCCATGGCCTTGGCCTCGTTGGATCGTGCCACGACACAACCATCGTTGTTCGAGAGAACCACGACAGGAACGCCCTTCAGGTCGGGCCTAAAGACACGCTCGCACGAGACATAACAATTATCGAGGTCAGCAATGCCGTACATAGTGATGTAAGATGTAAGAAGGATGATGTCAGATGTTAGAACGTCTCGAATGTGCGGATCAGGTGGATAACGGTGCCCCAGACCTCGAAATTATCACCGGCTTCAACTTTGAATACGGGATAGTTGGGATTGGCAGGTCGGAGTTCGATGTAGCCATCAGACTTGTGGGTTAGGTCGAGATACTTCATCGTAAACTCGCCGTTCCAGAAGGCTACAACGATAGAGCCGTTGCGCGGCTCTACGGCCTTGTCGATGATGACACGGTCGCCATCAAAGATGCCAGCGTCCTTCATCGAGTCGCCCTCTACATCCCCATAGAATGATGCTTCAGGGTGGCGGATATAGTCGCGATTGAAGTCCAACGTCTCATGGATGTAGTCTTCTGCAGGCGAAGGGAATCCCGCCTTGATGCCCGCATGCTCCAGCTCCAATTTGGTTTTAAATACACCTCTTTTTATCTTGATGTTACCCATCTCAAAATATTAAATATTCTCAATTATTTGTGCAAAGTTACTCATAAATCATCATAAATCTTCAGAATTTCCTATTTTTGCAACAAAGTTTAATAATATAGACCGTAAAGAAGTAGTTTATATGCGAATAAAAAATGTAACTATGCTTTGCCTCGCCATGATGCTCGTGGCTTGTGGACAGCAGACAAAACAAAATGAAACGTCAATGGAGTTTACAGACCAAGTAAAAGAGGCTTTTGCCAACAATGGTTGCATAGCGTTGGATAGCCTTCAGTGGACAAGAAAGCCTAAGGCTTTTGAGGTGAAGAGTGATACTGTCATTATCACCACAACCCCCAAGACTGACCTATGGCAGCGCACCTACTATCATTTTCAGAATGACAATGCCCCTGTGCTACAGATGAAAACCCGCGAGAAGTTTTTCAGCTTTGTGGTCAAGACCGACTTTACGGAAAGTCATCATCGTTTTGATCAGTGCGGTGTCGTGATGTACCTTGACTCTGAAAACTGGCTGAAGGGCTCTGTGGAATATGAGAATGACGAGTACCAGCACTTGGGCAGCGTAGTAACCAATAAGGGGTACAGCGATTGGGCGACTCAGGCAATTCCTGCTGATGTGAAAACAATGTGGTATCGCTTTTCACGCCGTGAAGATGATTACTGCATCGAGTGTTCAACCGACGGTGTGACTTTCAGTCAGATGCGCATCTGCCACATGTATGCCGGTGCTGACGAAATCAGTTTCGGTGTTTATGCCTGCTCGCCAGAGGAGTCCTCGTTTACGGCAAAGTTCACCGACATGAAGATAACTGAGTGTGCATGGAAAGCCCACGATGGTCAACAACCAGACAAGTAAGTTCCAAATTGGTGGGAAGCATGAATATAGAAGACTATCGTGAATATTGCCTTTCATTAGGTCCTGATATAGAAGAAAAATTGCCTTTCAAGAGATTTAAAAACGGCGAAGGTGTACTGGTGTTTTACGTTATGGGACATATGTTCTCTTTCTTTGATTGTAATGATTTCTCAGTTATCTCATTGAAATGCCAGCCAGAGCGCATTGAAGACTTGAAGGCACAGTATGACTGCATTGGCGATCCACACAATGAATCGCCTAAGCATTGGATTGGCATCAATCCAAAAACTGCGCCCAACCATTTGCTGAAGGAGCTGACTCGCAACTCCTATGAGATTGTAAAAATGAAGTATATGAAAGTCAAGAAGTAATAGAATGACAGTTGATACAAGCAATATGTGTTCGCACTTGCAGCGGAAGCTGTTTGAGAAAGATGGAATCTACCATCCGCTGTGGCTGGCCATACAGGATGATGCAGAGGTGACAGCTACAGTTCGTTCACGTCAGCTTCATATCTATCGCAATGGTAAGAAAGTGTTGGTGCTGGCTGGTAAGGCTGCACCAAAAGTTATCAGAGATGATAATCTCTGCAAAATGCTTCAGCAATGACATTGACCTACGTTTTTCACAGTTGTTTCGTACTTGAAACGGAAAAATCCATCCTGATATTTGACTATTGGATGGATTTGAAAGGCATTGTCCCATCATTTCTGAAAAAAGACAAGCCCATCTATGTGTTCTCCAGTCATTTTCACGAAGACCACTTCAATTCTACAATCTTTGAATGGAGAAAACAACATGAGGGCATCACCTATATACTATCCAAGGATATCTATAAGCATCGGAGAGCCCAAAAGGAAGATGCCGATGTATGGATGGCCAAGGGCGGCACATGGGCAGACGGTACTTTGTCCGTATGGGCATTAGGCAGCACAGACAGCGGCGTGTCGTGGATTGTAGAGACAGACGGTAAACGCATCTTCCATGCTGGCGACCTAAACAATTGGTATGCGAGATTCCTGTCAGAAGCAAAACCAGGCGAAACCATCTACAGTGAGGAGTTTAACGAAGATATAGCCCCAATAGCCCATGAGAAGCAATATCTTGGCGAACTGAAGGATATTCGAAAGATTGCGGATCGTTTCGACATAGTGATGTTCCCTGTTGACGGGCGTATCGGCAATGGCTATACCCTTGGTGGCCGACAATTTATTGACCGCTTAAAGGTTGGCCTTTTTGTACCCATGCACTTCGTGGCCAGTGGTTTTAAATCTGCTTGGCGTATGAAGGAGTTTACAGATGAAAAAGAAATACCATTCTGGGAAATCAGCAGAGAGGGTGATACAATTGAGGTCTGATCACTCGTCAAAGGCATAGTACACAAAGGATGTCTGCCACATCACCTACAAAGAATGAAATTAAGTCTAAGAGAACAATCTCTGAGGACGTTGAAACAGAAATAAGAAGAGAAATTTGTACAATAGAAAAAAGATGTATATATTTGCAAAGTATTACTATTAACAAACATAAAATAAAGGAGAATATCATTATGGAATTCATGAAAAGATTCGATTTGAATTTTGTATGTAGAGTGTTTGAATGGCTTTCTATCATAGTCTTTTGCCTCGGTATTATTATCTCGCTAGTTATGGCAATTATTTCTACTATATATGGTAATTCTGCAACTTTTTTCGGGACATTAATTGCCGGAACCATCTATTCCTTCTTATCTGCAATATTTTTTCTATTTATATCTCGTATTGGAGATGCAATAGATGATATAAGAAACAAAATCTGCTTCACAGACGATGCAACGGAATAAATTACTACCTTTGCACACATCATCACGACACTTCAAAAAAAATGATAGAGATTGGACTTAAACATACAAGTGAAATGACGGTTACCGATGCCGTTACTGCTAGTTACATAGGATCTGGAGATATGCCTGTATTGGCAACTCCAGCTATGATGGCATTGATGGAAAATGCAGCTATGCTTGCAGTCGCTAAAGAACTAGCAGAAGGTAGCACCACTGTTGGCGGGCATATAGAATCGTCACACATTAGACCTTCGAAGATAGGCGACAAGATAACGGCAACAGCAGAAGTAACCAACATAGATGGAAAGAAGATATTCTTCAAAGTGAGCGCATACTTTGAAGACGTATTGCTAGGTGAAGGTACACACCTAAGATTTATCGTTGACAGAGGAAAATTCATGGCTAAACTTTAACAACATGGCAAAAGAGAAAAGTAAAGCCCAATACATACAGGCCAACAAGGATTGGCTGGAAGCAAAAGCCAAAGAGGATGGTGTAAAGGCGATACCTAAGGGTATTTATTACAAGGTACTGAGTGAGGGTATCAAGGACAGTGCAAGACCAACGGTTCGCAGCATTATCACAGCACATTATACAGGCTGGACCATTGACGGCAAACAATTTGACAGCAGTCGTGATAGTGTGCCATTGGCTTGCCGCTTGTGTGACCTGATCGAAGGTTGGATTATCGCCATGCAGCAGATGCACATTGGTGATAAATGGGAGATTTATATCCCTGCCGAGATGGGCTATGGCAAGTTTTCGCAGCCTGGTATTCCTGGCGGTTCCACACTTATCTTTGAAATTGAGCTCGTAGGCATTGCATGAATCTCCCTAAGTTCATTATGCCTACACCCCAAATTCTGAATAATATGAATAGAACATTAGTCGCTATTCAATCGTTTAATTCTAATTACCACCGCGCTGCCTTACCAACTCAATAGCCTCTTTACCTGTCAGGTGCTCAATGTCCATACGGATGGCCAGCATATGTGCGAGGCCGCTTTCTAGTTCTTTCTGCAAGGCGTCGTCATGGTTGGGATTAAAGCGATTACCCATCAGATGCATGATGGTTCGTTTCTCGGCTTCATCCTCTACAATTTCAATTCTGCCAAAGGCTATCACACTACGAAAGTAGGTGGTGTACTTCTCTGGTCTCACATCGTCCTGTTCTATAACACAAAAAGAGGCTTTGTTGCATCTGCGGATGGCATCCACTTTATGGCCAGCCATAGCGCTGTGGAAGTATAATTTGCCGTTGTCATAGACATAGCTGATGGGCACGGCATAGGGATAGTCATTATCGCCCAACAAGGCTAATGTGCCAGAAGTAGCCTTCTGCAGAACGGCGATGCTGTCTGCGTCAGTCAGTTGCTGACGCTTTCGTCTCATTTCTCGGAACTCACTCATAACGGGTATTGTGATGGCGTTTGTTGTTATCAGAACCTAATTTTTGTGCAAAGGTAGTAAATATTATGCAGAATACCGTCGTTTACAATCAACAATCAATGGGGCATGACAAACTTTCTGCCAATGTTTAAGGGAGTTTAAAGAATTGTCAGCATAGTTTAAGCGAGTTTAAAATCCGTGCCAGTTTGGCAAGTATGCCAGCGTCTCTGCCCCGCCCTGCTACCACGGGCACATGCTTTGCACTATCACAGATGAAAGCCAAAGCGAAAGCCGAGGCGATCAAGAACAAATAAGTTAAACTAAAAGTATAATTAGGAGGTATTGATTATGTTACCAGTAATGTTTCAGAACAGTTGGATGCCAACAGTATTTGAGGATTTCTTGAACAATGATTGGATGCCTCGTGCCAACAGTACAGCACCCGCAGTCAATGTCAAGGAGAACGACAAGAGCTACATCATGGAACTTGCAGCTCCAGGCATAAAGAAAGAATATTGCCGTGTAGGGATCAACGATGAAGGCAACCTCACCATCGCCATTGAGAACAAGCAAGAGCACAAGCACGAAGATAGTCACCGCCACTATCTGCGTCGCGAGTTCAGCTACTCTAACTATGAACAGAGTTACGCGCTGCCTGATGACGTGGTCCGCGATAAAATATCTGCCAAAGTGGAGGATGGCATCTTGACCATCACGATGCCGAAGACCGAACCGAAGGAGAAAGTGACTAAAGCCATTGAGGTTTCATAATGTTGATAGTTCCAAATTAATAATATATCCCTGACTTACATTATAAAAGTCAGGGATATTTTTTTTAGATAGCAACAATAATAGCAAAGGAACAGATAAGAAAATCCCAGACCTGCAGAAGTACAAGTCTGGGATTATTATATCGAGCGACTCACGCTGATAGAAACGGAATACTTGTTTCTTGCGTGATTACTTGTTTACCTGGAACTTTGTGTCGCCATCCTTGAAGAAAGCGTTGATCTGCTTAGCAGCAGCGATACCAGCATTGATGTTGGCCTCGGCCGTCTGTGCTCCCATTTTCTTAGGTGTCGAGAAGTAGCGACCCTCGAACTTCAGGAACTCATCGTTGGCATCGGGCATGATATCGGTAACAAACTTAAGGTCCTCACGCTCAGCCATCAACTTGATGAGCTCTGGCTCGTTGATCACCTCCTTGCGGGCCGTGTTAACCAGCACGCCGCCCTTCTTCATCTTGCCTACCAATGCTGCATTGATACTCTGCTTGGTCTCGGGGGTAGCAGGGATATGGAGTGAAACGACATCACAGGTCTCGAACAGAGCCTCCTGATTAGCTACGGCATGTACGCCAGCAGCCTCGATCACGTCAGCAGGACAGAAAGCATCGTAGGCATAGACCTCCATACCAAAGCCCTTGGCGATACGAGCCACATTGCGACCTACGTTGCCAAAAGCCAAGATACCCAACTTCTTGCCCAGCAGCTCGCTGCCACTCTTACCATTGTAGAAACCGCGTACAGCCATCACGAGGAGACCGAACACCAGCTCTGCAACAGCATTTGAGTTCTGACCAGGTGTATTCTCTGCCACTACATTGTGGGCAGTGGCTGCAGCCAGGTCGATGTTGTCGTAGCCAGCACCTGCACGAACTACAATCTTCAACTGCTTAGCAGCATCAAGCACCTCTGCATCTACCTTATCCGAACGGATAATCAGCGCATCGGCATCGGCTACTGCAGCCAGCAGCTGAGCCTTTTCTGTATATTTCTCGAGCAGCACCAGCTCATTGCCGGCTGCTTCAATCTCTGCCTTAATACCATTGACAGCAGCTGCTGCAAATGGTTTCTCTGTTGCAACTAAAACTTTCATTTTATTTCATTGAACATTGAACATTGACTATTGATTAATGGTTTGCTTCGAACTCCTTCATGCAAGCAACGAGGGCGTTGACACCTTCGATGGTCTGAGCATTGTAGCAAGAAGCGCGGAAACCACCAACATCACGGTGCCCCTTAACACCAACCATACCCTTAGATACTGCGAAGTCGAGGAAGTCTTTCTCTAACTCCTTGTACTCAGGAGCCATCACGAAGCAGATGTTCATCAGTGAACGATCGGCCTCCTGAGCGGTGCCTACGAACATCTTGTTGCGGTCAATCTCGCCATAGACAATCTCTGCACGCTGCTGAGCCAGTTTATCCATAGCCTCTACACCACCCTGCTTCTTGATCCAACGCAGGTTCTCGAGTGCGCTGTAGATGGGCACTACAGGAGGTGTGTTGAACATTGAGCCCTTAGACACGTGTGTGCGATAGTCGAGCATAGTAGGGATCTGACGAGGAGCCTTACCCAGAGCATCGTCCTTCACGATCACGATAGTTACACCTGCCATAGCCAGGTTCTTCTGAGCACCGGCATAGATAGCATCGTACTTAGCTACGTCGATAGGACGGCTGAAAATGTCGGAAGACATATCGGCAATCAAGCGAACGGGCACGTCGAGATCCTTGCGAAGCTCAGTACCGTAGATAGTATTGTTGGTGGTGATGTGCAGATAGTCAGCATCTGCAGGCACTGTCCAATCCTTAGGAATGAAAGTGTAGTTTGCATCAGCAGAAGAAGCGACCTCAACTACCTCACCGAAAAGTTTTGCTTCCTTCATAGCCTTCTTTGCCCAAACACCAGTGTTCAGATAGGCGGCCTTCTTAATCAAGAAGTTATAAGGAATCATACAGAACTCAAGGGATGCGCCTCCACCAAGGAAGATTACGGAGTAACCCTCAGGAACCTGCAACAGCTCTTTAACAAGCGCTACAGCCTCGTCAACGACGGGCTGGAAATCCTTGGCACGATGGCTGATCTCCATCAGAGAAAGACCAGAACCATTGAAGTCTAAACACTGTTTAGCGGTGGCCTCAATGACTTCGCGAGGAAGCATCGAAGGGCCGGCATTAAAGTTGTACTTCTTCATAAAATTGTTTGATTAATTATTTAGTTTAATAACCTTTTTCTTAAAAACGTTGCGAAATTACAATTTTATTTTTAAACCAGCAAATATTTTGGCATAAATTAATGCAAAACCGCACTTTTCCTATCATATTGTCAACTCAACGTATCAAATCTTTAATAATTTGCATTTCTAGCGCACAGGTTCCAGGATTGTGCGCACGCCTTTTATTTTCTCGCCGCGCGTCATCCTGATGACCTGCTGCAGCTTCTCGCGCTTCACAGCGACATAGGCATAGCGCTCGGCCACGTCTATACGCCCGATTTCGGAGGTCTGCAGCCCCCCCTTCTTGCAAAGGAAGCCCACGATGTCGCCCTTCGATATCTTGTCTTTCTTGCCTTTACCGATATAGAGCGTTGTCATGCGTGGTGCCGAAGGCTTCTCGTTGGTAACCTCCACCTCATAGCTCTCCACACCAGCTTCCACAAATTCGGGCAGGTGTTCTTCGGGACCTATCAGGAAGAACGTCTTTCCCGAGGCATCCCAGCGGGCGGTGCGCCCCACGCGATGCACGAGTGCTTCCTCGTTGAGGGGCAAGTGATAATGAATGATATTATCGATTTGCGGAATGTCGAGACCACGAGAGGCCAGATCAGTAGATACCAGCACCGTAGCTGACCCGTTTGAAAACTTATACAGAGCATCCTCGCGCTGTCGTTGTTCTAAGCCGCCATGAAAAGCACTTGTCACAAACCCTTGCTGGCGCAAGTACTCATCCGTGCGCACCACCGAGTCGCGGTAGTTCAGAAACACGATGCTCTGGCTCTCGCCCAAAGAGAGAAGCAAGCGTGCCAACGTGCCAAGTTTATCTTTCTCAGGACTATCCACCTGATACACCTGCACGCGGTCGTTGACGGGCTCGTCTTCTACCAGATAGTCGAGACGATCCGTGCGTCGCATCTCTACGAACTGAGGTATCTGTTCGGCATCGGTAGCCGAAAGCAGGATGCGACGTTCGAGCGAGGGCAAACTATCTATCAACTTAGACATCTCGTTTTGGAAGCCCATCTCTAGGCACTTATCAAACTCGTCTATTATTATATATTTAATATGGTGTGCGTCAATATTACCCTTGTCCAGATGGTCATTCAGTCGACCAGGCGTACCAAACACCAGTTGCGGACGGTTCTGTTTCAAGACTCTGTGTTCATCCATCGTCGCACGGCCACCATAACAGCTCTGTGAACGCAGTCCTGAGCCCATCGACTTCAAGACCGCATCCGACTGCATGGCCAATTCGCGACTAGGCAGCACCACCAGCGCCTGAACCTCGCTGCTGGAAGCGTCGAGCAACTGGATGAGCGGCAAAAGATAAGCCAGCGTCTTGCCCGAACCCGTGGGAGAAAGTATCACGACATCATGACGCCCACGCAGGATATGCTCTTCAGCCTCCTGCTGCATCATGCTCAGTTGGTCAATCCCCAACTTTCTCAGTACTTTATTAAGTAATTCATTCCTCATAGCGTTTGCAAAGATACGAAATAATTTATTATCACTATTCCTTAAATCAAGTTTTTTTTCTACCTTTGCACCTATAATTATTTCAGACACGATGCATACAAACACCTCCGACGAACAAACCCTGCAACAGGCCGGCATCAGAGTGACAGCCGTGCGCCTGCTCGTATGGCATTACATACGCCACAACTATACGGATGCCTTCAGTCTTAACGACCTGGAAATGGGCCTTAAGACGGTTGACAAATCAACCCTTTTCCGCACACTGACCCTTCTGAACGAAGCGCACCTGCTTCACGAGATTGACGACGGGTCGGGATCACAGAAATACTGCGTGTGCCATCACGACGACACCCGCCACTGCACGGGTCACGTACACCTGTCGTGTCGCTTGTGCCATCGCACTTACTGCCTGCCCAACGTCAGAATTCCCTCGGTGCCGCTACCCGAGGGCTTCGAGGTGGAAGAAACCGAATATGTGGTGAAAGGCATCTGCGCCAACTGCGCAGGAAAGGAGGGTCACAGATGATCTATGAACTATTGAAGCGCCATTATGGCTACGACACCTTTCGTCCGCAACAAGAGGCTATCATCCGCAACGTACTCAACGGCAAAGACACGCTGGTGCTGATGCCCACGGGCGGCGGTAAGAGCCTCTGCTATCAGATTCCCGCCCTGGCACTGCCCGGCACAGCCATTGTTGTGTCGCCACTGATCAGCCTGATGAAAGATCAGGTGGAGACGCTGAAGAGCAACGGTATTGAGGCGGAAGCCCTCAATTCGAACAACGACTCGACCACCGATACCATCATCCGTCGCAAGTGCGCGATGGGGCAACTGAAGCTACTCTACATCTCGCCTGAAAGACTCTTGGCTGAGATGGATTTTCTTTTGAAACAAATAAACATTTCACTCTTTGCCATCGACGAGGCACATTGCATCAGTCAGTGGGGACACGATTTCCGACCGGAATATACGCAATTGGGAAAACTGCGCGAACAGTTTCCGCGCACGCCCATCATGGCGCTGACGGCCACAGCTGACAAAATTACGCGTCGCGACATTCTGAAACAACTGAAGATGGAAGGCTGCAACGAGTTCATCAGTAGCTTTGATCGTCCAAACCTAAGCCTCTCTGTTAAAAGAGGTTATAAAGAGAAGGAAAAACTTTCTTTTATCCAGAACTTCATCAAGGCGAGACCACTGGATGCAGGCATCATCTATTGCCTCAGCAGGAAGAGCACGGAGAAGGTGGCAGAGCAATTGCGCCGCCTCGGCATACAAGCACTGCCCTACCACGCAGCACTCTCTCCGCAAGAGCGAAGCCACACCCAAGAGCTGTTCAAAAACGACCAAGTGCAGGTGGTTTGTGCCACCGTAGCATTTGGCATGGGAATTGACAAAAGCAACGTTAGATGGGTGATTCATTTCAACATGCCGAAGAGCATTGAAAGCTTCTATCAGGAGATTGGCCGTGCGGGGCGCGATGGAGCCAGTGCCGACACGGTGCTGTTCTATTCGCTTAGCGACATTGTGCAACTGTCGGAGTTTGCCAAGCAAAGCGGACAGCAAGACATCAACATGGACAAGTTACACCGTATGCAAGAGTATGCTGAGTCGAGCATTTGCCGAAGACGCATCCTGCTAAACTACTTTGGCGAACAGATGGATCACGACTGCTGCAACTGCGACATCTGTCAGAATCCGCCCCAGCGCTTCGATGGTACCAAGCTCTGCCAGATGGCACTCAGCGCCATCAAACGCACCAACGAGCAAATACGCATATCAACAACAGTAGAGATAGTGAAAGGCATGCATTCGCCCGAGGTCAAAAAGATGGGCTACGACCAGCTGAAGACCTTTGGTGTGGGCAAAGACCACACCATCAACGACTGGCAGGACTACCTGTTGCAGATGCTGCAGTTGGGACTCATCGAGATAGCCTACGACGAGAAGCAACACGCCAAGATCACCCCACTGGGCGAAGAGGTACTTTACGGACGCAAGCAGATAGACCTGTGCGTGATAGATCGCAGCACGAAAGAGGCCACCACCCGCCGCACGAAGCACAAGTTGCAACTGCAGATACCCGCTATCACCATTCCCGGATTGGCTGCCACCACGGGCACAGAAGACCCTAAACTGTTTGAAGCCCTCAGACAGTTGCGAATGCTCTGCGCCCAGGAAGAGAACATGCCACCCTATATCGTGTTCAGCGACAAAGTGCTCCACTCGCTGGCCACCATCAAGCCCACCAGCATCGAGCAGTTTGGCTTCATTTCGGGCATCGGTGAGTTCAAGAAAGTGAAGTACGGCCAACGCTTCGTCAGTCTCATCCAAAAGTTTGTGTAAGGATTGTCACTCCCTATGTAATTAGAGAAAATTAGTATAATATTTTGCTTTTTGCCTAATTATTATTAATTTTGCACGCGAATAAGGAAATAGACGATGAACGATATAAAGAAAATAGTCCTCACGGGCGGACCATGCGCAGGCAAAACGACCGCATTGGTGCGCATCATTGAACATTTCTCTAATTTAGGATATAAAGTATTTACTATCCCAGAAGTACCCACCCTCTTCACACAAGCCGGTATGAACTACCTGACGAAGAACAAGGGTTTCTTCTATGAAGGCGAGAAAGCAACACTCGAGATTCAGTTGGCACTTGAGGACAAATTTATGCGTATGGCACAGGAATGCACCGAGCAACCTTGCCTCATTGTCTGCGACCGCGGCACTATGGATATCTCTGCCTACATGAATCCCGAAACATGGGCAGACATCACACGTGCCGTGGGCACCACATCTCCCGAACTGCGCAATCGCTATGACGCCATCCTTCACTTGGTGTCGGCAGCCGATGGAGCTGAGCAATACTACACCACAGCCAACAACGCCCAGCGCAACGAGCCGATGACGGAAGAAGGCCTGAAGATAGCACGCTCACTAGACAAGAAGGTGATTCGTGCCTGGAACGGTCATCCCCACTTGCGCGTCATCAACAACCACGACGACTTTGAAGCAAAGATGCGCCGAGTGCTGAAAGAGATCAGCAGCGTGCTAGGCCTGCCCCAACCCATTGAGGAGGAGCGCAAATACATCGTGGAAGTGACGGGACAACTGCCCGAAGACTGCATAGAAAGCGACATCACACAGACATACCTACAGGGAGAACCCGGGACAGAGATACGTCTTCGCAAGCGTGCATGGGACGGCAAGTATGTGTATGTGCACACCACCAAGAAGCAGCAGTCGGCAACAGAAGAGCTAGTCGTAGAACGCCAAATCAACAACAGCCTCTACGAGATGTTGCTAGGCCTAGCCGACCCCAGCAGAAAGACCATTCGCAAGCATCGCCACAGTTTCATCTGGCAGGGACAATTCTTTGAGGTGGACACCTTTCAGGATCAACTGCATGGTCTTATCATTCTCGAGACGAAAGGCATTGCCCAGGGCGAACCCGTGAAGTTCCCACCATTCCTGAAAGCCATCAAGGACATCACCGGTGACAAGGAATACTACAACTTTAACTTAGCAAAGAAATAGACATTTAGGAAATACATACATAAACAATCATGATAGTAGATAAGATCAATCAACTCCTTCAGCAGGTCGACGAGCTGAAGGCGAAGAATGCAGAGGAAGTGGAGCAGCTGCGACTGAAGTACCTGAGCAAAAAGGGTGAAATCACAGAGCTGATGAACGACTTCCGCAACGTGCCCGCAGAGCAGAAGAAAGAAGTGGGTATGAAAATCAACGAGTTGAAGCAGCGCATCACAGAGCGCATCAACCAACTGCGAGAGGCTACTGCGACTCAGGAGACAGGCAACGAGCAAATAGACCTGACAAGAACACCCTATCCCATAGCGCTGGGCACACGTCATCCGCTGACCATTGTCACCAACGAGATTATTGATATATTCAGCCGCATGGGCTTCGTCTTGGCCGACGGCCCCGAGGTGGAGGACGACCTGCACGTGTTCACCAAGATGAACTTTGCTGCCGATCATCCTGCACGCGATATGCAAGATACATTCTTCGTGAGTCAACATCCCAACGATGTGACAAAAAACATCCTGCTGCGTTCGCACACCTCTTCGGTGCAGGCACGCATCATGGAGCAGATGCACACCGAGGACGGCAAGCTGACGGCTCCTATCCGCGTGATTTGCCCAGGACGCGTCTATCGCAACGAGGCCATCACGGCTCGTGCCCACTGCTTCTTCCACCAAGTGGAAGGTCTGTATATCGACAAGAACGTGTCGTTTACCGACCTGAAGCAGGTGCTGCTGTCGTTTGCACGCGAGATGTTTGGCGCCGACACCAAGATTCGCTTACGTCCTTCCTACTTCCCATTCACCGAGCCTTCTGCCGAAATGGACATCTCATGCTTCATCTGCGGTGGCGAGGGTTGCGGCTTCTGCAAGCACACCGGATGGGTTGAGATTCTGGGATGCGGCATGGTGGACCCCAACGTGCTGGAGCAGTGCGGCATTGACTCTAAGGAATATTCGGGCTATGCCTTTGGCATGGGCGTAGAACGCATCACTAACCTGAAGTATCGCGTCAGCGACCTGCGCATGTTCTCTGAGAACGACACCCGCTTCCTCGAGGAGTTTCAGGCAGCAGAGTAAACAAGGAAAAAAAGTAATACGATTAACCGAGCACGATGGCTCTTTCCTACAGAGCCTAACGCTCAGGAAAATAAAGAAGGTTGGCACTTACATATGAGTGCCAACCTTTATTTTATGCGCGCTAACGCCTATTTGACGCATTAACGCTGTGAGCGTCGTTATTTCCACACAAGCTGACGACCAATCTGATCGTAGATAAATGTATAGTGTGCGCGGCTCTCGGCATCGGCAGCCGAAGCTGCAGCCACCTTAGCTTTCTTCTGCAGCTGCTGCAGCGTGTAGAGCACTGCTGGGCGTACCACCCTATTATTTGAATTATTAAAGGCTATCAAGCTAGAGAGCATGCTCTTCTGCAGCGCCATACGATAGGGAGAAACCTTTCGGCCGGCATTAAGCTCGGTGAACACCAGTTTGCTCAGATCCGTTAGATACTGCTGAGCAGTATAAAGCTCGTTCAACTCATACACACGATTCATCATCATCAACATGACGGATTCGCCGATAGAGGTAGACAAATGCTGAGGATCGGTAACCAGACGCTTGGCATAGGCCACATTGCGTAGCCACATGGGCTCGTGCAGCACCTGCTCGTCGAGGAACTTCAGTGCAGCCTTCTGCTTGGCCACGGGCTGTGGCTCAAACATATTACCCTCCATGCCCTGCGTTTTGGGCTCAACTAGATAACCACCGATATTACGAGCCACGTGGCCACAATAGCGATAGAACTGATTTATGATCTGGTTATACATCGTTGACAGGTCGTTACCGTAGATATCCTTCTCGTCGTCCTTCGTATATTCAGGGAGATTCTGAGCAAGACGCTTCAGGTTGAGAATGCCATAATAGCTAGCTTTCACGGCATCATCGCCCAGGTCCTCTGTCTGACGGCGAGGGTCTCTGTGTTCACCTTCGCCATCGCCCCACCACAAACGGCGGTTCTTCAGCGACTCCAGAACCAGTGGTTCCAGCATCTTGTGATCCTCCAGCTCGTCCTTAGCTTCGAGCATGGGTTTATAACCCCATGCGATGGCCCACATATCATAGTCGCCAATACGGGGGAAGATGCCCTCACGGCTGATGCCGTCCTCGGGCTGTGCTACGTAGTTGAAGCGGGCATAATCCATGATACTGGGTGTGTGGCCGTGAGCCTCTACCCACGACTTATTGCGCAGGTTCTCTACAGGCACAGTGCTTGAACTGCCGAAGTTATGACGAAGACCCAGCGTGTGGCCCACTTCGTGAGAGCTGACGAAACGAATCAGCTGACCCATCAGTTCCTCGTCGTAGTTCATCTTCTGGGCAGCCTCGTCGATAGAGCTGGCTTGAATCATATACCAGTCGTGCACCAGCGACATCACGTTGTGATACCAGCAAATGTGACTCTCCAGTATCTCACCCGTGCGAGGGTCGTGTACGTTAGGACCATAAGCGTTGGCAATGGGGCTAGCCAGATAGCGAATACAGCTGTAGCGAGCGTCCTCCATACTCATGGTGCTATCGTTCTCGGGCCATTCGCGAGCCTGTATGGCATTCTTGAAGCCGGCCTTCTCGAAAGCTTTCTGCCAGTCTTCTACACCCATGATCAGATACTTGCGCCACTGCTTAGGCGTTGCGGGGTCGATGTAATAGACAATGGGCTTCACGGGTTCTACGAGCTCGCCATTTTTCATCTTCTCCACATCCTCAGGACGGGGCTCCAGGCGCCAGCGTGTGACAAACGTCTTGCTTTCTACGCGCTGCTGATTGTCGTCATAACTATTGAAGCGATCGGTGAAGTAGCCCACACGAGGGTCAAAGTAGCGTCGCATCATGGGCTTCTCGGGCAGCAGCACAAAGCTGATGTTCAATCCGAAGGTGACCTTACCGGTGCTGGCTGCTGAGGGCAGTGCCCTGCCCATAGAGGCATAGGTCTTCACCGTGCGCACCTCAGTGTTCATGGGGAACGACTTGATGTCCTCAATGTAGCTCATATCGCCCAGCATAGCCTGCAACTCAAATTGTTTTTTGACATACTGAGGCAGGGCCATCGCCACATTGTCTTGATTAAAGAACTGTGTGACCTTGATCTTGTACATGCCGTTCTTATGGCTTTCAATTCTGAACGAGCCAATGATGGGGTTCTCGTTACTGATAGTGATAGCACGGCTGATCTTATCTACGCTATCGGCCACATTTATAATAAGGTTGGCACGCAGCAGCAACTGGTTGTCTACTCCCTTCTGGAAATAGACGGTCTGCTCGTTGACCTGTTCACCACCGAAGATGCCGCTAGATGCCGGCGTACTGGTGTAGCGCGTGGTGGTCAGGAACTGACGTCCGATCAGGCTGTCGGGAATCTGGAAGAACCAGTCGTTCTTCTCCTTCGTTACGTGAAAGAGGCCCTTACGATCAACCTGTGGTCTCTCTACCCTCACCGAATCCTTTCGCTGAGGCACCTCTTTCTTTTTCTTTTTAAACAAGCTGAAAGACGTTTTCTTGGCCTTCTTACCGACCTTTTGTTCGGTCTTTGCCTTTTCCTTCTTTTCTTTCTTATCTTTAGCCACAGCAGGCGACGACACCAGCAAGGCTGCAGCCAACAAGACACTGAAATAATTAATGGACATTGTTAAATAAATAATATAGATTGATTAATAAAATATAACATCGCAAGATTGGTTTCTTATCACCATTTTTAGCTACAGCATTTGTAATTAATTAAAAACCGTTTAGTCTTCATTTTTCAGTGTGTAAAGTTACAAAATAAAAACAACACACAGGCCACTCTGCATGTTTTTATTAATAATCTTATCGATTTTTAATATAAATTAAGTTGTTGCAAATAAATCAAGGTTTAGAAAGCATTCAACCCTACCTAAGAAAGGCATACTGCTATTGCTAACGTAACATCGTGACAAAGTGTCACTTTTTTACTAAAACACAACGACAGGTATCTCCCTATCTAAAAGGACAACAATTAAGATACAAGAGTAACGTTATTACCACCTCATAGTGCCACTATAAGCAGCCAATAGCGGCACTCCTACATCAATGTTGCACAACTACAATATCTGTGCCAAATGACCCATATGCTGAAAAAATCTCGAAAGCCCCGTGTACACTGATGTTAGAAAGAAAAGTTTTTCATAATAAAACTAAAATAATTGTCAAACTCCGAAAAAATTTGTATCTTTGCAAACGATATGAAAACATAGTAATTAAAGAGCAAATCCGAGATTCGCTTATTAGCAAAAAGAACAGAACGAACGACACACGGAAGATTCGAGAAACCACATAAGAAAGTAAACAAACTTTCGAGAAACCATATAAGAAAGCAAACAAACTATAGTGTTAGAAAAGATAAATAGAGATCTGTCGCTGAGAATTAGCCTGCTGGCGGTGCTGTCTATGACAACATTGCTTGTGCTATCGCTATCTGTCATGCTGGTAAAAACAAAAGAGGCCATCATGGAAGACGCCGAAAAACGAGCAGAAAACACGCTGCAGGGAACTTCGGAAAACATTGACAACATACTGCTCAGCGTGGAAGAAACTGCGGGCAACATGCTTTTCAACATGATGTACTATCTGGGACGTCCTGAGAGAATGTATACCTACTGCCAGCAGCTGATTGAGGCCAACCCCTACGTGACGGGATGCGTCATCGCCATGCAGCCGGGCTACTACAAGCAGGAACCCTACTTCATGGTGTATATGCACCGACTGGAGACCAGCGATCAACCTGGATCTGACTCGCCCATCATCCGCGACAACCGACTGCCCACACGCCCCTACTTCGAACAAACATGGTGGAGAAAAGCACACAACGAGCGACATGCCATCTGGCTGAACCCACAGGAAGACAGCGAAACGGGCGATGAACCATTCATATCGTACTGCATGCCCATTCCCGATGCCAACATGAAGACCATCGGCGTGGTGCGCATGGATGTGTCCATGGGGCTGCTGTCCAACATTGTGGCTGCTGCCAAGCCCTCTACTCACTCTTTCTGCGCTGTACTCGACAAAGACGGCTCGTTCATCGTGCACCCCAATGGTAGCCACTTGATACCGCACACGGCCGACAAGCTGCAGGGCGAGTCGCTCAAGAAAGTGGTGGACGACATGAAAAGCGGCAAGTCGTCGCACAACATCCTAAACTTCAACGACAACCAGTATTATGCTTTCTATAAGCCTTTTATGCACGCCAAAGCGCCTTATCGCGTGAATGAGAACTCGGGATGGAGCATCGGCATAGCCTACTCGGTGGACGACATCTACAGCGAGTACAACAGCGTGTTCAAGATGGCCGTGACGCTGGGCTTCATGGGACTGGTGCTGATGTTCGTCTTTGCACTCATCATCCTGCGCCACCAGCTGAAGCCGCTAAGCACCCTCAGCAACCAGGCAAAGCGAATAGCACTGGGCCACTACGACCGCCAACTGCCTAAGAACAAACGCCACGACGAGGTGGGCCGACTGCACAACGGCGTGGAGCGCATGCAGCTGGCACTGGCCAAGCACATTGGCGAACTGGAACAGCAAATCAACATGTTGCATGAGCGCAATAAGGTGTTGCACAAGGCATACAATCAGGCACGAAAGGCCGATCTGCTGAAGGTGGCCTTCCTGCACAACGTCACCAACCAGATGATAAAACCCGCACAAGATATTGACAACTACGTGGAGCAACTGAGGCAGATGGACGGCAACACCGAGGGACAAACGGCTGCCACACTGGCCGACAGCATACAGGAAAACGGCTACAGCATCACCAAGACACTGAACCACATACTGAGCCTGTCTGAAGAAGATATGAGAAGGGAGGTGGAGAGCCATGAATAACTTCCTAAAGAAATCATTCTCGGCAAAGATCAGCCTGAGCCTGCTCATATTGTCGCTTCCGCTATTCCTAGCCTCGGTTGGTGTGCTGTTCGTGCAAACACGAAGAATCGTGAAAGACCAATCGGTGGAGCGAGCCAACGGCACACTCTACACCACCATGCAACTGCTGAAACGCTATCTGATAACCGCCGAGTCGGCCACCAACTCAAACAGTTGGATGGTGGAAGAGGCGCTGAAACCCGACTCGCTGCTAGCCTTCTCGCAGCGCATCGTATGGATGAACCCCGATCTGGGCGGATGCTCCATATCCATGGAACCCGATGTGATAGACACAAGCATAAAGCCCTACTCCGTCTATACCGGGCGCAACGGCAAAGAGCTACAAACCGTGGTGGGCAAAGAATGCGAGCAGACGAACGTCATCAAATACAAGATACCACGCTACCTGAAGAAACCCTGTTGGGAGGTGTACTACAACCCCGCAGACTCACTGCCCTACACGCTGGACGGCATGGTGGCTTCGTATCATAAGCCACTCTACGACAACACCAAAAAGCGCTTTGCCGGCATCATCTCTACAGACCTATCCATGAATCTGCTCTCGGAGAAGATTGCTAAGATCAAGCCCTATCCACACTCGTACTTCATGATACTCGACGAGGACGGACACTACCTCATACACCCCGACTCTACCCGACTGATGAACAAGACCATTTTCAGCGAAAAGACGCCTGAAAATGACGCCGATATCATCGCACTGGGACACGAAATGACCAAAGGGGCCACAGGGCGCATGAACATCGAGATAGACGGCGAAAAAGCACTGGTGTGCTATCAACCTGTGCCCGGCACCACGTGGACATTGGCCGTGGTGTGCCCCGAGCGCGACATACTAAAGAGCTACACACAGTTGAAACACATCGTGACACTGCTGCTGCTCGTGGGCCTCTTCATCACAGCACTGACCTGCCACCGTGTGGCCAAGCGCAGCATGCGACCACTAAAGAAAATGCTGAAGAAAGTCAACGAGATCACCAATGGCAACATGGAGGTGCACATCGGCAAGAGCAACCGCACAGACATCATTGGCGAACTGCAAAACAGCTACAGCAAGATGCTGAACTCGCTGAATTTCTATATGGGCAGCGTGCGCTATACCACCGAACAAACCGAAAAGCGCAACAAGGAACTGGAGAAGGCCACCGAAAAGGTGCTGGAGGCCGACCGCCAGAAGACAAAGTTCATACAGAACATGACACACCAGGTGCGCACGCCGCTGAACATCATCATGGGATTTGCACAGGTGCTCAACACTGAGACCAACCACAAACAGCCTACCATCACCCCCGATGAGATCAGAAAGATAGCCGACACGATGTATAAAAACTCGAAGTGCTTGATCCGCATGATGCTGATGCTCTTCGACAGTTCTGACACCGGCAAAGAGGCCCTGAAGAACACGACCATCGATGAGATGGTGAACCCCAACGAGATGTGCCACGAGATTATAGACTTTGTACGAAAGGTCTACGACTACGTGCCCATCGCTTTCAAGACCGAGTTGCCAGCCAAGTTCTATATCAAGGCCAACGAGATGAAACTGAGATACAGCGTGTCTGAGATGCTGCAGAACGCCATACGACACTCAGACGGAAAGAACATCCTAATGGACATACGCTTGGTGAATGAGCACGTGCAATTCATCGTGCAAGACACCGGCAAAGGCATCTCGGCAGACGACCAGCAGCGCATCTTCAAATTCTTCGACAAGGTGGACGAGTTCACCGATGGATTGGGCTTAGGTCTGCCGCTAATCAAGATGCACGCCAAACAAATGGGAGGCGACTTCTGGCTGGATACCAACTACACCGATGGGTGCCGTTTCATCCTCGAAATGCCCTTGTAGTCAGCGCAAAGCCACACACGCCAACACCATCGAAGAGAAAAATAATTGCCTTTTTATTTGGTAGAAAAGTAGAATCTTTGTATATTTGCCATTGAAATATGCAAAGAATTACTAACCTTGTGAAAAAAAACTTATCACTTAAGATAAGTGTGATAAGCGTGTTATCTATGGGTATACTGCTCATGGCATCACTAGTTTTGATTCTGCATTACTCAAAAAGAGAAGTCAGAAACGACACCATACAGAAGGCTTCTCAGACACTCGATGCCACCATCTCAAGCATAGACAACGTGATGCTGACAGTGGAACAAACCACTGGCAACATCTACATCGCCCTACAACCCTTCATTGACAACCCAGAGAAGGTGCGCGAATACGCACAGAAAATCGTGGACACCAATCCTTGCGTCATCAGTTGCAACATCACGTTCGACAAAGACTATCTGCAACAAGACTGGCTCAGCGTGCCCTTGCAGACAGGACTGCCTACATGGAAAAACCGCCGCACCGAGCGAGACGAAAACAAAGAACCCATCATCACCTATATCATGCCTATGACAGACCGTCAGGGCGTGATCACGGTGGACATGTCTCTCAATCTCCTGTCGAAAATCGTGCTGGAAGCCAAGCCCTCAGAACACTCGTACTGCATCCTCCTGGATAGCGACGGCTCATTTATCGTGCACCCCAACAACCAGTTACTGAACAACGAGACGGTATTCGACATCTACGAACATTCGGCAGACAAACATATCAGCGAGGCGGCCCACAAGATGGTGACGGGCGAAAGCGGATACATGCCCTTCAGCATCGACGGCACACGCTTTTTTGTATTCTACAAACCCTTTGAACGCAGCTATCTGCCACACCTCTACAACGACGATATGAACTGGAGCGCAGGCATCATCTATCCCGAAGAAGACATCTATGGCGAATACGACACGCTGAAAATCGAGACAATAGCCATCGCCATCATAGGACTTATCATGATGTTCCTCTTCTGCTACGCCATCATCAACCAACAATTGAAGCCGCTGCAGATGCTGACGGAGAGAGCCGAAAGTCTGGCAAAGGGAAAATACGACGAACCCATACCCGACACGCATCATCACGACGAGATAGGACGACTGCAAAGCAACTTCCAGCAAATGCAGAAACGACTGGCTATGCATACAGAAGAGGTGGAACAGCTGACCAACAACTATCGTAAACACGGTGAAGAACTGAGCGACGCCTACGACCGAGCTAAAAAGGCCGATCAAACAATGACGGACTTCATGCACAACATGACCAACCAGATGATTCCGCCGGCACACGCCATCTTCAACGACGTGAAAGAACTATCCGACTTCCGACAGAACAAGGGAAGTAAAAGCCTAGACGAAATGGCTAGCGACATAGAACACAACAGCCAAGTCATTACCGAACTGCTGAGTAACCTGCTCTATAAGTCGGACAACGACAGAAGAAAGGAGGCCCCCGATGAATAGAATACGCAAATCCTTCTCGGCCAAACTCTGCATCACACTGCTGCTGCTGGGTGTGCCTATCTTCTTGACCACACTTGGCGTGCTGTTCACCAAATCACACAACATGGTACGCAACGAGGCCATCGGACGCGCCAACAGTATCCTGTCGGCCACGGTGCAAAAACTGGAACGCCAGCTGATGGCCATCGAGACCGCCACACACGCCTATCAATGGATGGTGAAACGCCACTCGAACACCGACTCACTGCTGGCCATCACCAACCGCGTGGTAACACTGAACCCACGCGTGGACGGATGTTCCATCAGTGCTGAGCCCTATGAATACAGCAATTTTGGGAAATACATGTCCGTTTACACCATCAGGAAAAACGACACCATACAGTCGGTTTATGAAGAAGACTACGACTACCACAGCCAGAAATGGTACTCCTCTCCTAAGACAAAAGGGCCTCGCTGGGTGGCTTACTCCGATCAAGACGACACACTGGGATTGACACTCGACGGCATGATAGCATCCTACGGCATGCCGCTCTACGACAACGACAGCACCATTTGGGGCATCATCTCCAGCGACCTGTCGCTGCTCAGGTTGTCTATCATGATGCAGAAAGAGAAGCCCTACCCCAACTCCTACGTGATGATGATAGACGAGGACGGACGCTACTTCGTGCATCCCAACACGTGGCTGCTGTTCAAACACACCATCTTCGAGAATATCGACAAAGAAGAGCATGCCGACATCATTGCATTGGCCTACAAAATGACCAACGGCAAGGAAGGCAACATGAACGTGACTATCGACGGTGAGCGTTGCCTGGTGTGCTATAAGCCCGTGCCGGGCACCACATGGAGTCTCGCCATCGTTTGTCCAAACAACGAAATTCTGGCAGGCTATCACCAATTGACAGCCATCGTCATCGCACTGATTATCTTCGGGCTCATCATCATCATGACACTGAGCTACAAGACAGCATCCGAAGCCATGAAGCCCCTGCATGCATTGCTGGAGAAAACACAATGCATTGCCGACGGCAATATGGAGGTATTTGTGTCGAAGAGCAAGTCAACCGACATCATTGGCCAATTGCAAAACAGCTTCGCCACGATGGTGCAATCAATGAACATACACATGGGCATCGAACAATACACCATAGAACAAACCGCCAAACGAAACGAAGAACTGTCGAAAGCCATCGAACAAGCACAGGAGGCCGAAAAACAGAAAACCATCTTCATACAGAACGTGACACATCAGATACGCACGCCACTGAACATCATCGTAGGTTTCATTCAGGTGTTGAGCGATACGACCATCAACACAAGCGACACTCCCTTGAACGACGACATATCGGAAGAAGACGCCAAAAGCATCATCAACACCATGTTTCACAACGCCGTAATGCTCTATCGTATGGTATTAATGCTCTACGACAGCTCAGACACCGGTATGTCTCAAGAATTGATGACCACCGCACGTCATGAAACCGTGAACTGCTACACCTTGGCACAGGAAACAATCAAGTATATCTCACGTTCATTCCCAGAGTCTCACATCGACATTGTGATGAATGTGCCACAAAATCAGACCATTCGCACAAACCACCTGTTTATGATGCGCACCTTACGAGAGATTATCTATAACTCAGCAAAATACTCCGATGGTCAGCACATCAAATTGATTATAGAGCAAACCGACACCACCGTCAAATTCATCGTAGAAGACATCGGAAAAGGCATCAGCGAAGAAATACGCGAGCAGATGTTCAAGTTCTTCACCAAAGTTGACGTACTGTCCGAAGGTCTTGGACTGGGGCTGCCCCTTGCTAAGCGACATGCCCAGAACCTAGGTGGCGACCTGACACTCGACACCACCTATACCGAAGGATGCCGCTTCGTCATCGAAGTACCAAAATAGAAAAAAAGGCATTGGAAGTCTTATAAGCCACACATCATCCTCCCCACCGAGGGGAAGGCGGGGCACAGACTTCATATATCACCCAAAAATTTGGTGGAAAACAAAAGTTTTTGTACCTTTGCACTAAACTTAATAAACTATAGTTTTAGGAAACATACATGAAACAGACCATCCTCGTTACTGGCGGAACCGGATTCATCGGTAGCCACACCACCGTAGAGCTGCAAGAAGCAGGCTACGAAGTAGTTATCATCGACAACCTGTCGAACTCTAATGCTAATGTCGTTGACGGCATCGAAAAGATCACAGGCAAGCGCCCTGCCTTCGAGAAGGTAGATTGCTGCGATATGGAAGCACTGGAAGGCGTATTCAAGAAATACCCCAACATCGAGGGTATCATCCACTTTGCTGCATCGAAAGCCGTGGGCGAAAGCGTAGAGAAGCCCCTGCTCTACTATCGCAACAACTTGAGTAGCTTAATCAACCTGCTGGAACTGATGCCAAAGTACAACGTGAAGGGCATCATCTTCTCTTCATCATGCACCGTCTATGGTCAGCCTTCAGAAGAGAACCTGCCCGTGACAGAGAATGCTCCTATCCAAAAAGCGCTGTCACCCTACGGCAACACCAAGCAAATCAACGAGGAGATTATCCAAGACTATATTCACAGCGGCGCGCCCATCAAGAGCATCATCCTGCGCTACTTCAACCCCATCGGTGCACACCCATCAGCTCTGATCGGTGAACTGCCCAATGGAGTACCCATGAACCTCATTCCCTTTGTCACACAGACAGCTATCGGCATCCGCCAGCAGCTGAAGATCTTCGGCAACGACTATGGCACACCCGACGGCACCTGCATCCGCGACTACATCTACGTGGTTGACCTGGCTAAGGCACACGTTAAGGCTATGGAGCGCGTACTCGACAAGCCCGAGACAGACGCCGTAGAGGTGTTCAACATCGGTACCGGCAAGGGATTGTCAACACTTGAGGTTGTACAGGGCTTTGAGAAGGCCACTGGCGTGAAACTGAATTGGACCTATGCACCACGTCGCGAAGGTGACATCGAAAAGGTATGGGGCAATGTAGATAAGGCCAACAAGGTGCTTGGTTGGAAGGCCGACACCCCAACAGAAGAGGTACTGAAGACCGCTTGGCGCTGGCAGCAGAAGCTGCGCGAAGACGGCATTCAATAAAAGAAACAGTCGTCTATAAAAGGACACTGATTTTGTGTTTGTGTTGTGATGGGTCCCGATGAGAATCGAGACCCATTTTATTTTGTGTCAACACAAAAACGTCTGCCTTATTGCTTAATCTTCTCCCAAGAATTATTCTGAGAAGCATTGATACCAAAAAGGATATCATAGACACTTTCCTTCTCCTTCTGAGTGCCTTTACCCTTATAGATATTGGCCAACTCATCCTTCTTATAGTCGGTCCATATCTGAGGTAACAAGCTAAGAGGCTTGTTGTCGTGAGCCTTCTTTAAGCAGTTTGCAAGAGCAGTGGTCACATTGCCACGACCACGCTCTACGTTGGATGCCATTTCGTCGAGGCCCATACGATAGTAGTCGTACTGAAGTTGGCGGAAAGGCTTGAGCGCTTCGTCCAAATAATCGTTCACGATAGCAAAACGATTGCGTGAATCCTCAAACGACTTCCACCCAGTAAAGCCCAAATCCTGAGCATTATTAACCAAGTTCATACAGCGCTGCAGCACGTCGGTACCACCCATAGGCGAGAAGCTGTCGAGGTCGATGCCAATGATCAGGAAGGCATAGTAGCCCATCAGCGCCACCAACTGATTGTCGATCACCTCCTCGTTGAAGTTCAACTGGTCGAACTGAACAAAGTCGAAATCGAAGTTCTTGTCGCGGTTACTATAAAGCGTGGTGGTATATGCCGAATTATATACCGGTCGATTGGCTTGTATCATGGCCGTACAAGTAAAACGATTATTTGAGGCGTCATACTTGGTGACAGAGATATTGAACGAGCAATCAATACGCTCATTCTCCTGAAACTGAAGGTCTGTCCACTGGCGTTCGTTCATGAATTGCTCCAACGTCTGTTTCAGATTATCAAACACAGATTTATCTGTGCCCTGCACCTGCTGCGAGTTGATATTGATGCGCACCTGCAACTCCTGTGCCGCAGCTGGTACGGAGAGCAGAAACAAGGCAACGATGACGGAGCAGACAAATCTGAAAGACTGCAATATGAAGCACTTCATATACGAAACGAATTAGTGAATACGGTTACATAATTCATCAACGATATCGCTGGCCACAGCATTCTTAGGCTTACGATCGTAATCACGCTTGCCATCACGAGAGATGATAGACACCTGATTCTGGTCACTTTGGAAACAAGTGCCAGCATTACGAAGTGAATTAAGAACTATAAAATCCAGATTCTTCTTCTCAAGTTTGTGCTGAGCATTTTGTTGCTCATCGTTGGTTTCCAAAGCAAAACCTACCAGCACCTGATCAGGCTTCTTCATCTTACCTAACTGGGCAGCAATATCGGGATTGGGCACCAGATGTATATCCATTGTCTGCCCCACTCGCTTGATCTTCTGTTCGGCCACTACTGCAGGACGGAAATCGGCAACAGCAGCACACAGAATGGCTGCCTGACATGATGGGAATGACTCGGTAGCTGCCGCATACATCTGCTGACAACTCTCGACTGATACCACCTTAATACGAGGATGAGACGTTGTAAGCGACACAGGGCCTGAAACAAGAACGACCTCTGCACCTCTGTTGGCACACTCCTCAGCGAGGGCATAACCCATCTTTCCACTAGAGTAATTTCCAATAAAACGCACTGGATCTATCTTCTCATAAGTAGGACCTGCCGTAATAAGAATCTTCTTACCAGAAAGTTCTGCCGTATGCGTGGCACCAGAAGAGGCGGCATTAGAAGGTGTTGCAGAGAAATAATTATCAAGATATGAAACTATCTTCTCGGGATCCTCCATTCGTCCCTTACCCTCAAGACCGGAAGCCAAGAAACCACTCTGCGGTTCAATGATGTGGTTACCAAAACTTTTCAGCGTTTCCATATTCTGCTGAGTGGTGGGATGAGCATACATATCAAGATCCATAGCTGGAGCCACAAATACGGGAGCCTTCATCGACAGATATGTAGTTATCAGCATGTTGTCAGCTACGCCATGAGCCATCTTACCCAACGTAGAAGCTGTGCAAGGCGCAATAAGCATCGCATCGGCCCACAAGCCCAACTTCACGTGAGAGTTCCATGTTCCATCACGCTGAGAGAAGAACTCGCTGACCACAGGTTTCTGTGTCAAGGCTGACAAAGTGATAGGCGTGATAAACTCCTTTCCTGCCGGTGTGATAACCACCTGAACCTCGGCGCCACGCTTCACCAGTTCGCGAATGATGAGACACGACTTATAGGCCGCAATTGACCCAGTGATACCTAGAACTATTTTCTTTCCTTGTAACATGAACTATTGTCTAAATGGAACGCATGCGAATGCGCGTGAGTACCTGTTTGGTGTTATAGGTGAAGTCGCCACCCATAATCCAAGAGTAGTAGCCGGGATCATGCTGCAGAACATCGACCACGGTGCGTCCCTTGTACTTTCCGAAGTTGAAACACTCTACGAGTACAGGCTTTCCATCTTTGTCTAAGATGGTGTTTCCCTGGGCATCCTTAGCCTCGCCCCACACAACACGACCGGCGAAATCAACATTATTATTCGTCTTAGAATACTCTGCCAGACAATCCATATCGTTGGCAAGCACTCGTCCTTCGGTGTCCTCGCCTAACTCGCGCTGATGCTCCTCTGTGTAGTAGTCGAGCTGTCCCATCAGAACACGATAGGTAGCCTCGGTATCTTGATCGGCACGATGCGCTTCGAAGTCATCCTCCATGCGACGACCACAATAGAACTTATAAGCAGAAGCCAGGTTGCGACGTTCCATCTTCTTAAAAATGTTGCAAGCATCAATCAGGCGACATTTTGAAAAGTCGAAGTCGATGCCTGCACGCAGAAACTCCTCTGCCAGCAAAGGTATATCGAAATGATTTGAATTGAAACCTGCAAAGTCGCAACCCGTAAACTTATCGCTCAGGGTCTTTGCCACCTGCTTGAAGGTGGGCTTATCCTTAACATCATCATCCGAGATGCCAGTCAACTCGGTAATGACAGGCAGGATGTGGCACTCGGGATTGATCAGATAGTCGCCACGTTCCTCTTCGCCATTAGGCATCACCTTGATAAAGGAAATCTGGATGATGCGGTCCTTGACTAAATCAAGACCGGTCGTCTCCAAATCGAAGACTATCAATGGTTTTGTTAGATTCAGCTTCATTTTAAATAAGTCCCCTAAGATAGGGGATTAGGGGTCTGAACAAACGACAATCAGACACAATATATAACAAGAATATGGGGGTCTGCGTTTGTTCAGACCCCCATCCCCCTAACTTAGGGGGCTAGATTAATCATTTATCAACATAGGCATCATCAGCATCAAAACGTCCTGGTTCTCGGGCTGTTCGGAAGGAATAACCAAACCTGCGCGACTAGGATCTGCCAACTGTATGATGACCTGCTCGCAGTCGAAGTTATTCAGAATCTCAATGAATGAAGATCCCTTGAAACCAATGCTCATAGGCATGCCGTTGTAGTCGCACGACATTTTCTCTGTAGCTGTCTTCGAGAAGTCATAATCCTCGGCATCGAGCTGCAGCACGCCATTCTCCACGTGGAAGCGAATCAGATTGCTAGAGTCGTTAGAGAAAGGCTGTACGCGACGCAGAGCAGCCAGCAATCCCAGACGATCGACAGTGAGCTGATTGGGGTTGCTCTGAGGAATCACTGAGTTGTAATTAGGATAACGACCTTCAATCAGGCGGCACAGAATGACGCCATCCTCAAAATTGATCTCGGCATTACGCTCGTCGAAACGAATGACAACGTCTCCCCCCTGCTTGCCCAGCACGCCCTTCAGAAGCGAAGCTGGCTTCTTAGGCAGAATGAAAGCAGCAGGTTGGTCACTGCTAATGGTCATAATCTTATTGCGCACCAGCTTGTGGCCATCGCTAGCCACTACTGCCAAACAATCAGGTGTAAGGTCAAAATAGATACCATTCATCACTGGGCGCAACTCGTCTTGAGCTGTGGCAAAGATAGAACGGTTGATATTTTCTGCCAGTAAAGATGTGGGGATATTGATTGTAGTAGCGCTGTCGCTTACCTGTTGTGCCTGGGGGAATTCGTCAGCATTCTCAACGGGCAGCGAGAACATACCGTTCTGATAGCTGATCTTAGCCAATTTCTCTGTCTGATTAACATCGAAAGTGATAGGTTGTTCAGAGATACCCTTAACGGCCTCAAGCAGATCGTGGTTGCCCACGCAGAAGCGTCCGTCGCCATCGGTATCTACCAAGTCGAGCGAGGTCTTCATCATCACCTCGCTATCTGATGCCGTCAGGTTCAGTTTTCCATCAACAATTTCGAAGAGGAAATCACCCAGAATAGGCAAAGAGTTTTTACTATTGATTACTCTTGAAAGAGCTACCAGTCGGCTGCTCAATGCTGTACTTGATATGGTAAATCTCATACTATAAATAATAATGTTTGATGTTTACAGTTTCGGACTACAAAAATACAAAAAAAGTTAGTCAGTAGCAAAATAATTGCTAATTAATTGTGAGATTTCAATCTTTTTTAGTAATTTCGCAAACGAATTTGCAAAAAACCAATTAAAATAATCAACAATAGAAATGGATTTAACAGGAAAAGTGATTGCCATTCTTCAGGCAAACAGCGGTGTTTCTGCTCGTACAGGTAACTCTTGGATGAGCCAGGAGTACGTTATTGAAGTACCCGGACAATATCCTCGCAAAATGATGTTCCGCGTATTTGGCGAGGACCGCATCAAACAGTTCAACATTCAGGCTGGTGAGGAAATTACCGTATCGTTTGACATTGATGCTCACGAGTATAACGGACGCTGGTTCAACGAGATTCGTGCTTACAGCATACAGCGTGGTGCAGCCGGCCAGATTCCCGCCGCAACACCATTCGCACCTCAGGCAGCTCCCGGAGCTGACTCTGCAGCTACAGCTCCCTTCCCCCCTGCTCAGGAACCCGCAGGTGAAGGCACGGCTGATGACCTGCCCTTCTAATTGAAACTATAGTTCTATACGACAATATCGATAAAAGGAAGAGCCCTTTCGGTTCTTCCTTTTATCGTTGTGAATCTATGAATCGGAGTTCTGCCTCGAGCATTTCCAACTTTGGCAATCGGACGCCAGCCTTATGCGCTATTTCGATAGGTCGCGTATAAAGATACTGTATCTCCATAGGACGATGGAAATCGAAATCGAGTTTCATAGAGGGCGAATAGGGTGTCATCTCGTCGGTCATCTGTATCATCTTATCTACAAAGTCTTCACCGATGGCATTGATACCTAGTGCCATAGGGACGCTAATAACCTCCATCATCAAGTCGCGGATGAGTACACGCGTAGAAGGGTTCTTCAACAAGCAGTCGGTTTGCGTATTGAGGGCAACTGTCATGCCGTTGAACGGCATATTCCATACGGCTTTACGCCAACGGGCTTCAGTATAATCCACCACACCGGCTTTGATACCTGCCGAACAAAACTCCTCCACCAGGTTATTAAACATTTGTGCATTGCGACAAGAATAGTTGCCAAAGTTTATCTGTCCATAGCATTGATGATTGACCACACCCGGCTCCGTCTTAGCAGAACAAATAAAAGCCAGACCAGCAACGAGTTGTATGCCAGGAAAGGTTTGCTCAACATCTTGCTCCACACCAACGCCATTCTGTATAAGCACTACGACAGTATTTTCATGAAGCAATGGTGGCAACATCTCTGCTAGTAAATGATTATTAGTGGTCTTTAGTCCCACAATTACCACATCAACCTGGGGCATATCTGCCGTACGCTGATATACATTTACATGAGGTAAATGGAAAGAGCCGTCGCAAGACTGAACACGCAAACCATGTTCACGTACGAACTGATAGTCACTATGCAACAGAAAGTGAACATCCTGTCCACTATATGCTAATTTGGCGCCATAGTAACCACCAATGGCCCCTGTTCCTATGATTGCATATTTCATGATATTCTATAAGGAGATGCGCAAACGTTATTCTACGACCTTAGCAGCATCGGCATGTTTATCCTGTGCCTTCTCGTAAGCTTTACGAGCACTCTCGGCTTTATTAGAAGCTTTCTCAGCAGCCTTCTGAGCTTGTTCAGCTTTCTTGGCTGCCTTTTCAGCTGCCTTTTGTGCTGCTTGATACTTCTTCTGTGCCTTCAAAACTGCAGCCTTAGCCTTCACTTCTGCCTTGATGGCATTTTCTTTCTTCTTCTGTTCTTTGGCTGCCTGTTTCAGTTCCTTGGCAGTCATATTCGAAGCATCTTTAACTGTTACTACGTTTTGGGCCTGAACCGTGCAACATGCCACAGTCATCAGGATCAACATAAATAGTTTCTTCATAATGTTAATAGTAAAGTTTATATAAATACTCTTCGTCCAGTTTTGCTGGCTTTTCAAACATACGAAATTACATTCTGAATAAAAGTAAGTGCGTATTTCTGTTTGCAAAAATAAGCATTTACATCTGAATATGCAAATTAAAGTGTCTCTTTTTTATGCTTTGGAATTTCATGCAAACATCTTCACCTAGTTGGAGCGGCAAGCCATGCTGTCCGTTGAAGTTTCCAGAAGTATCATGACTTGAGAAGAGCTCTTTTCCAACCTAATAATGACACTTTACTGACATAAAAGCACCACTTCGGTAATTCACGACTTAAGTCGAAAGACGCTATAGTGCCACTATTAAGACGGAATAGTGGCACTATCGGCAAACAAAAGTGCCACTATTCAGAACAAATAGCGGCACTTTTAATTGGGATTATTTAGGTATTCATCGCACCACAATGCGGACAGACGCCCTTTTCTTGCAGTCCTGCACCACAACGGCCACAGAAGTACTTTGCCCTGCTGGTGTGAATATAGCACCTGATAGCATAAACATAATATACTACAAGCAATGGGTATCCTATATAATATAAGGTGGAGATGCTGAACACGACATAATCAATGGCACAAACTCCAGCCAAACCTAGGCAGTAGAAAAATGCTTCTGTGGTGGACAGATGTCTACGAATATCATCGAGCGTAGCTAAACCAATGAGCAGCATGGCCCAAACTGAAGCCAGGAAAAGTCCAAGGTGAAGAGGAACGGCAAAGGGATTGAGCGTGGGATGATAGTAGTAGTGGCGCCATGAATCGGGATCGGCTAATTGTATGGTACTATAGAATACGGCCGACGACGCCACCAGGAGTGCAAGAGCGGTGGGATAGAACGAACCTATGTCATTGAAATGCACCAAACGCGCACGTTTGCGATAAAGATGGCGAATAATGAACGTGGCTACCACCAAGGAAAGAAATGCCATAAAGATGAGCAGGTGGGTGTCGGAGAAGGAATCAATAAACTGCGAGATAGGATTATCTGGCTCCACTCCCTTCAGCAGCTCACTCTCGTGTGTCCACCCCATGGTCAGCTGGTCGCGAGCCACCTGAACCCACACAGAATCGATAGAATCTGAAGGCATTGTCATAATATCGGCTACAACCAAGCGATCACCTCTCTTCACAGAGAATGTATCTATCAGCATGCCACTCAGATACTCAGATGGCTGCTGATTGATAAGCTGCACAGAATCGGCCTTCACGAAGAAATTGTAGTTGCGTGTATAATGATGAGTTGTATAGAAGGAGATGGAGTCCAACTGATCGTCGGTCAACTCCCACGCATCAGAGGTTTCCACCTCTTGACGATAACAACTAGTGAACGTCAAAGATAGAACTAGAAGAAGATATACAACCTTACGCATCGGCATAAACATTCATTTGACATTGTACACAATCAAACTCCAATCGGAACTCACGGCCGTCGGACAAGCGTAATCGCAGGGGCTCTTTCCACTCGGGACGCTTACCACCATGCTTGACACAATATCCCATCGAGAATCGAATGCAATGACGACATTGCATCAGTTGGGCATCAGCAGGCTGACGGAGCTCGAAGGCTGGCTCCGGCTTTACACCGCGCTGTTCGTAGAACGAACGAGATAAACTGTTAGATACATTATAAGAGTAGCTACGCTTATAGGGCGGCGGTGGCAGCAAGGGCAGCTCTTTCAACGGTGTGGCAGCTGCTGTGTTCTCACTACGTTGTTGCAACAGGGTTACTGCCTGACGACGCAGATTGGCCAACAAACTACTTGGAATGAAATAGTTGAAGTCATCAGGCAATCGTACCTCTACACACTCATAGGGTGTGCCACCTAGTTTTTCCAGTTGTCGGACAATATTCTCACGTTGTGGTTTCTGTGCCACTTGGAGTTCTGCTTCGATAGTAGCCACCACTTCTTCTTTCGACAAAACATGACCGTTTTCATTAAAAGAAACGACTTCATCCATCGACAAAGAGAAGCCACTATCAGTCGCATGGAGCGACATCACCACAGGTATCTTGCGTTCGGCACTAGGCTTTGCCAAAAGGCGTTCCATCTGCTGATCATTACTACGATAGAGCGCACTTCCTGGCTTCAAGCCACGAGGCATCTTGAGCGGATATAGGCGGTTGCCTTCGGCACGGTTAACACGAAAGCCTTCCAACTCGCGCTGCTCGTTGATGAAACAGAGTCCATCACCATTGGCAAAGGCAGCAACACTTGCTACATTAAATGAATTGCCGCGCAGTTCCTTCACCTTCCCGACATATTCACCAAGTGCCTTGGGGGTATTTGGCGACCATACGGGTTGACGTTTGTCACCAAGGAAATAAGTAGTATAGCCACGATTGAACGTGCGGTTCAAGTCGGGGCGGAAAGTATAGGTACAGCGCCCTTTTGATGCTCGCTGATAGCGCTCAGGATGACGCGTCACCAACTGATTGAGGGCCTCACTATAGGCAGCCGTAACATTCTTGACATACGACAGATCCTTCAATCGACCTTCAATCTTAAACGACGTAGCACCTGCATCAGCCAAGGCCTCAAGGTTAGACAGTTGGTTCATATCCTTCAATGATAGCAAGTGGCGCTGATGCTCCCACTCCACCCCATTGGCATCGACCAAATCGAACTTCATCCTGCAAAACTGTGCACATGCGCCACGATTTGCACTGCGGTCGAAGCAGTACTGCGACGCATAGCAGAGACCTGAGTAACTTACACACAGGGCACCATGAACAAAAACTTCGAGTTCTGTGTCAGGCAACTTCTGATGAATGTTTTCTATATCGCGAAGCGACGACTCACGCGCCAGCACCACGCGACGAAAGCCAAGATCACTAAGCCACTGTACCTTCTCTACCGTTCGGTTGTCGGTCTGCGTAGAGGCATGTACAGCCACCTTAATTGCCTCATCGTGCATGATCTGCAACACGGCCATATCCTGTACCAGGATGGCATCAACACGAGCCTGCTCAAGACCATGCAGCAAAAGTCGAGTATCTTCGATTTCCTGGTCGAAAAGAATCGTATTGACCGTTACATAGACCTTGGCACCATACAAGTGAGCATATCGACAAAGTTCAGCAATGTCTTCCAAACTATTACCAGCAGCCACACGCGCGCCAAAACGACTAGCTCCAATATAAACGGCATCAGCGCCATGATCTATGGCGGCTTTTCCGTATTCCAGATTCTTGGCAGGAGCCAATAGTTCAAGTGCTCTCATTATTTAATTTGATTAATGTCGTATGGCGTCTCTTGATAGACGTAATAGTTGATCCAATTGTTATAGAAAAGATTGGCATGCGCACGCCATGTTACCAGAGGATCCTGCGAAGGATCATCATGGCGATAATAATTGCGAGGCAGATCTACATCATCACGTACGCCCAAGTCACGTTTATATTCATTATCAAGCGTATTGGGAGAATACTCCATGTGACCTGTGATGAAGAACTCACGGCCTCCACGTGCCATAACGATGCTGACACCACTATCTTCTGAGTTAGCCACCACATGCAGTTCCTCGTGCTTCTGAATGTCGGAGAGGTGAATCTCTGTATGTCGGCTGTGGGGCATCATGAACACATCATCGAAACCACGGAATATGGGAAGATGTGGTTCTAGAATATGCTGTTCGAAGATACCAAACATTTTCTTGGGCAGAGGATACTTTGGTACACCATAATAGTGATACAAACCTGCCTGAGCTGCCCAACATATATATAAGGTACTCGTCACGTGTGTGCGAGCCCAATTAAAGATTTCTGTTATCTCATCCCAATACCCTACTTCCTCAAATGGCATACCTTCTACTGGAGCACCAGTGATAATCATGCCGTCGAACTTCTCGTGGCGCAGTAGTTCAAAATCGCGATAGAACATCATCATATGTTCGATGGGGGTGTTCTTTGGCGTATGACTACGCAGTTTCATAAAGCTAACTTCAATCTGCAAAGGGGTATTTGATAGCAAACGAATCAGATCGGTTTCTGTCGTTATCTTCAAGGGCATCAGATTCAATATCACAATACGCAGCGGACGAATATCCTGTGCATGCGCCCTTGAGTTATCCATCACGAAAATATTTTCCTGCTTAAGTAGGTCTATGGCAGGAAGTCTATCTGGTAATTTAAGAGGCATAGTTTTTTACTTACTATTATATATCTTGTGTTCTTATGACGATGGCAGAGACATTGTCTATACCACCGGCATCTTCTGCAGCCATACACAAAGCATCTGCATCAAAACCATCGTTGAGTAGCTGAGCAATGCTCTCTTCGTTGACCATTTCCGAAAGGCCATCGCTGCAAAGAAGCAGGGTGTCACCATCGTGAAACTGCTTAGTGAAGTTTTCCATATCGATATAGCTGTGCTTATTGCCGCCACCAATACAGTTTGTCACATAGCCCGAATGCTGAGCAGAATTAAGTGTATGATCGGTGGTCAGTTGCTGTAGATGACCATCATGGAGCAAATACAAGCGACTATCACCACAGTTAATCCAATAAAACTGGCCCTGATAATATGCGAAAGCCACAAGAGTGGTTCCCATATCTGAACACTCTTTATTAGACAGGCCCTGCGAACTAATTTGTATGGAGATGCTACGCAACCAATCGTCAAAGAGTTTACGAAACTCCTCATCACTAAGTCCGGTAGGAATATCGCTGTAAAAGAACTGCAGATTATTTAGCACCTCTTTACTCGCAATATCTCCACCACTATAACCACCCATACCATCGGCTACAGAACAGAGGTAGCGATCGGTTTTTTCAAGGGTTACAATTTTTCTCACTTTGGCATTGCGCGCACACCAATCGCCAACAAGAACCATATCCTCATTCTTGCTTCTGACACAGCCTGTATGACTGGCAGCTGTTATAAACAAATGTCTCATGGTCATGTATTTAATTAATAAATCTTTACTTGTAAACTGACATTAGCAATAGTCAAAATATCATCGTTTTTCAATGACATCTCGACATCAGGCTGAAGCTGATGATCATTCAACTTTGTACCGTTAGACGAGTTACGGTCTGCTACACACCAGCCCATGCCAGGCTTATAACGCAACTGTGCATGAACGCCCGACACATACTTATGTTGCTTAAGAAGCTGGGCATAAGGACCTTCTCGACGACCAATTATAGCTCCATCCTCTGCTATGATACGTATGTTTAGCGAATCATTAAAAAGAACCATCTGCGGTACACCTGCCACTGGTCGTGACGATATGCCTGCAGCTGGTGCCACATAGGGATGAGCTCCAGCACCACCATTGTTCGATGGTATTGACATCGACATATAGCTAATAGACGTTGACGATGTAAAAAGACCATTGTTCGTAATGCGGCGCTGATATTCATCGGCTGATATCATCAGTCCACCACAGGCCGTACAACGACGTCCCATCCCCACTCTACCACAACGCTCACAGTAAGCCAAAGGCTGTCCGCACTGATCACAGTAGTGGGAATCATCATCTATTTCTTCCTTGCAATTTGGGCAAATAATCATCTTTCTTTAATATCTTCAGGTAAAATTAACTGATATGTTTCCTTTGTAATCTGCTCAGGCGACATCTGCGACACACGCATAGATAGCTGCTGAATGGTTTCATCTAGCATATTGCGCATTTCGCGCGCATTACCAAAGGTTTCGTCCTTTGACATCACCATGCGACTGATAATATCTAACGCCTTGAACTCTGCTGCTGGCGACAAGATGTACTGATCCTTCTCTGCCATCTTCTTGAAGATTTCCAGCAGCTCGTCATTCGTATAGTCATCGATGTGCAAACGGTGAGTGAAACGACTTGCAAGTCCTGCGTTCAACATCAAGAACTCGTCCATCTTGTTTTTATATCCTGCAGCAATGACCACAAATTTACCACGGTCATCCTCCATGCGCTTCATCAGTGTCTCAACGGCTTCCTTACCATATTGGTCGTTTTGGTCGCTCAGCGTGTAGGCCTCATCGATAAACAAGATACCACCCATCGCCTTGTCACACATGGCATTTACAATCTTAGGAGTTTCTCCCATATACTTTCCCACCAGTGTTGCTCGACTAGCTTCAACTACATGAGAAGTACTTAGGATATCCATAGCTTGGAGGATCTCACCCATCTTACGAGCAATAGAGGTCTTACCGGTACCAGGGTTACCTGTCAACACGAAGTTCATGGCCATCTGCTGCACCTTGCCAGCTCCCATAGCCGCACGCTGCTTCATGAACATGCTCTGCACGGCCAAGCGGCGAATGTTATCCTTAACAGAACGCATGCCGATAAACATATCCAACTCGTTGAGTACCTCGTCGAGCGGACGTGCTGCCTGACTCTGCGTCATTGGTAGATCCGCAATGGTCAACTTGAACATATCTTCCTCTTGGAAGCCAGGTGTGTTCATCTGCTGCACTAGGCGCTGACTTTGTTTCTCCACGGCCTCATTAAACACGCGGCGTGCCTCACGAGCGTTGCCGAAGTTCTTATCGCGTCGCAAGTATAGCTGTTCGAACATTCGCTGAATAGCACCTTGTGTCTCCTCGTCGATGGTGAATTGCTTCTCTGCAGCCAGATGTCCGAATATCTGTGTCAATTCCTCTGGCTTATAATCATCGAAGTGAATGGTCTGTGTGAATCGACTCTTCAAACCTGGGTTCGAATCAATAAAGTCGTGCATTTGGTCGGTATATCCAGCCACAATACAGATAAATTTGCCACGATCATCCTCCAAACGTTTCAACAAGGTATCAATGGCTTCTGAACCAAAGGTGTCGCCATCTGACGATTTAAGTGTATAAGCCTCATCTATAAACAGCACACCACCAATGGCAGAATCTATCAACTGATTAGTCTTAATGGCCGTCTGACCACTATAGCCAGCCACCAGTTTCGAACGGTCAGCTTCTACCAGCTGTCCGCGGGTCAGAATACCCAGCGAGCGGAACACATCAGCCATAATTCTGGCTACTGTGGTCTTACCCGTACCGGGATTACCCGTGAAGACATAGTGCTTTCCTTGGAAAGTATTGCCTTCGCCACGTTTCACCTGCAAATTCAGGTATGATGCCAAGTTTGTAATCTCCTTCTTAACAGCATCAAGACCCACCATACCTTCAAATTTCTTAAGGCACTCGGTGTAGTCAACCTCCTTAGGTGCTTCGTATGGGATATCCTCCTTACAGATGGTTATTAATTCTTCGTTTGACATCGTAATGATATCGCCCGTCTGCAATCGCTTAGCTTGACGTTTACAGATTTGGTCGAAGAGTGAACGCATCGTACGACCATTAGCAAAGTCCTTGTCACGCTGTTGGTACATATCGCTGATAACCTTGCGTGTCAGTTCCTCGGCCTCAGGGTTAAATATATACTGTTTATCCTTGGCAAAAACAGATAATATACTGAACAGTTCCTCGGGGGTATAGTCTTCAATATTGAGGAAGTAGGTGAAACGGCTGCGCATGCCCGGGTTCACACGGAACAGGTTCTCCATCTCGGTGCGATAGCCGGCAGCGATGACCACAAACTTGCCACGGTCGTCCTCCATGCGTTTCATCAGCGTCTCCAGAGCCTGTGCGCCTTGGTTGTCACGTTCTCCAGACTGACTGACCGGTGCCAACGTATAAGCTTCATCCACAAACAAGATTCCACCCATAGCCTTGTCACAGAGCTGGTTGACCACCTTGGGCGTCTCGCCCTGATACTGTGACACCATCTTTGAACGATCCACTTCGACAACATGTCCAGAATCGAGATAGCCAATTGATGCTAGAATCTCGCCCAACTTACGCGCTATGGTTGTCTTACCAGTACCAGGATTACCCGTCAAGACAATATGCATAGACATCTTGTCTTGCAGCCCTAAGCCACGCTCAACACGCTGCATATTGTTTTGAACAGAATAGGCAATCTCTTTGACGGTCTGTTTCACTTCGTCCATACCAATGAACGTATCAAGGTCGTGGAGGATATCATCTAATGACCGCTCTTCGGGCACATAACCCTTAATATCATCGCGCTCGACACAGGCAGCCTGAGCACCTCTACTTATAAACGAAGTAAAGATATCTTCGGCCGTCTTCATGGCTACATGCGCATTACCGAAAGTATCATCCTTAATCTTAATTTGATACTTAAAGAAACGCGTGAGGTGTTTTTCTGCCTCAACCGAGAACACACCGATACCATACTTAACACGCAGCTCCTGACGTGCGATGTCGCAAAGCTCTTGATAGCCTGGCGTTGGAAGTCTGAATGTGTACTTGAAACGGTTCTTTACCGCAGGATTACTCTCCAAAAAGTCATCTAATCCTTTAGGAAGGCCTGCCATTACCACAATAGGATCATCATTCCAATGATCCATCTCCACAAAGAGCTTGTCAAGCGGGTTCACCTGATTAGAATACTTATCTGGCAGCAGCTTCTGCACGTTGTCGAAGAATAAGATTCCTCCTTGTGCTTTCTGTATATTCTCGTCCCAATGATCAACGAAACGCTGGAAATCGACAGCATCTACCATTGTTAACTTGGGCGACTGTATAATCTTATGCTGACAGAAGTAGTCACAAATAGTGCTAGCAAGCATAGTCTTACCGGTACCTGTCTCACCAATGATGATTGCATTGACCGAAAGTCGCACACTGGCAATATCCTTACGAGTTCGTAAGAAGGAATAAGTGTCCACAATCGTCTTCAGCTGAGACTTCACCTCGTCAAGGCCAACCAGCTTGTCGAGTGCGTTCTGCACCACGAGCGGCTGTCCGCAGCGCTTACAGAACTTGGCGCTACTTCTATTTTCAGTTTGACAATGTTCGCACTTCATAGTTATTCGTTTCCTTCGCTTTCTGATGATTCATTATTCTCTGTAACCTCCCCTTCTTGTTGTTGTACTTCTTCAGATTCTGACTTTGTTTTAAAGTCGCCTGTACCAACAACATTCTCAAAATTGCTGATATACCCTTTACCAAGGTCCGGATTCTTCATATTCATCAGCGAGGGACTATACAATACAAACTCACCCACCAACAAAAGAATCATGATGGCCCATTGGATATAATGCAACACAGTCTCACCCGATAGTGAGTGTACCTGATCAGCCACATTATCCAACAAACCAAACTTTGAACCTTTATAACGATGGGATCGTGTTTTGAAGGTATAGTAAAGTGGGTCTATCAGCACCGACTTTAAATCTTCATGCTTCAAAACGTCGTTCACAAACTTCGCGTCAGTCTGTTGTGCCTTGCGGAAATCTGTGTAATGACACACCACCATATATCCACCCGTCAACAGTAACACTGCAACAGTGAAAAGCTGAGGGAATGATGTATATACAAATCTTAAAGTATAAATAGGTATAAGCACGGTCAAAGCTCCTACGATGCCCCACAAGGCTGCAATCGTTGAGCCATAACCATTAAAATAGGAACGCGTAGCCACTATAATAGCCGTCATACCGCCTACGGGTAATCCTATCGTAACATAAGGATGAGCCATCACATAGTCTTTGTTCGAGAAACCAACAAACAAAACCATGACAACCCATATAAAACAAACAATATAATAAATGGCCATGAACGTCTTCTCGCGTGATTGAGCACCATTCCATTCACGACGCACTTCTGCTATACGAGCCTTAGTATCTTCACGAGCCTTTGCAAAACGGCGATAATGGAACTGTTGTGGATCGATGCTTCCTATTGCCATCAACCAAGCCTCCAGTTCACGCTCATAGCTATACTCTTCCTGGAAGTCGCGAGTAGGATCTTCGTGGAAGAACACCGACAGCCACTGAGACAAGGCTCCATTACGTATCTCGGTGCGCATCTGTGGTACTTGGTTCGCATCCAACTGTTTTCCATCGGACAACAGAGTTCCATTTGGTAGCAGATAGGTTGGAATAACTCCTAACGAACGGCAGAAGCGGTACAGCGCAGTGCGAAGGTCGTAAGCACCTAAACGTTCACGGTTTTCTTCCGAGTTCATGTCAAAACAACGCTTAGCCTCGTTGAGCAGGTCATACCATCCATGAATCTCTGCAAAGAAATAGAATCGTCCATCTTCTGTATTAGAAAAAGCTGACATTTGGTTAGCTAGTTCATCTGCAGATACATGTTCCAATTGTTTCAACTGATTGGCCAGTATATCACCTACAGCTTGTGGCGTCTGAGCCTCACGCAGGTCATAGGCTGCAGTACGATCAGCGCTGTATAGTACCTTATAGGCCAAATCCATTGAGAATTCTTTACCCGCTGTCATTTTCATGACATTGTCACACTTAACCATGTCCTCATGAACATAAAGCCATGAAAGCAATCGACCGTCGCAAAGCGAGTGCCACTCGTCTTCAGTTGGTTCGGCATTGCCAAAGTATTGAACAATATCTTGTATATTAAGTGTTGACCGATGGGTCAGGAATGGAATATCAGGATCAATCTCCAGAACGAGTCGCATCAACGAAATGCGCGGCTCACAATCCTCATTGAAATAAGAGCGCAAGCGGTCCACATGACATTTCGTACGCGACTCCAACCAAATGAACACTGGATCATTTGCATTCTTCAAAATCAAAGAATACTCCTCACGATGAGATAACAGCGACAAAGCCACGCTATGCACATCCTCACATGCAACACCCTTTATATCGCGGTAAGGCTGTGATGAGTCCATGGTAAAAGCCGAAGCATAAAGTCCAGCACGCTGATCAGTGGGATAACGCTGAGTCACTATCTCATTGACTACTGCCGACAACTTGGTATTTCCGCATGCCTCGAGCCATTGCACGATACGCCCATTATAGAGATAGTTTTTACCAAGTTGTTCGTTCTCCAGCAACATTGGCACCAACTCATGTACATTCTCAGCCACCAAGTTGCGGTCAGGATCAACGATAAAGCTCTTATAGCGCAAGAAAGGAGAAGAGATGTCCACTGCTACATCCTCGCCTAGGAACCATCGCTCCACCTCATCGTATCCCCAGCGTGTCATCTTGTTGACAGACGTTAGACCTTGAATCAACTTCTTGACCTGATCAGGTAGCTCGTCCATACGCGGCAGACGTCCTTCATTCTTCTGGCGCATCATCAGTCGCTCATTAGAACTCATAGGGTTCTCACCAAGCCAAGCAGCAAAGAGTGTCATACCCAACGAATAGAAATCGGCAGCAGGAGTAATCTCCACTTCACCGTCTATCACGTCTGTATACATCTCTGGTGCAGCATAAATTGGCGTACGTGCTTGGGTTGTGCGAAACGTATTGCTGCCGTTGGTCTGCAATGAAGAGATACCAAAGTCACCCAACACAAGTTCCTGCTGAGACTCATCACGGAAAAAGAAGTTAGTGGGCTTAATATCTTTGTGCAGTATATTATTCTTATGACAATAGGCCAAAGCACCTGCAGCCTGCAATACGAGACGACGGAAACGATTAAAATTACCCTCTATACGAAGGTCTTTCAGTGTGCCGCCACGCAGATACTCCATCAACTCATAATTTCGGTTTTTACCTTCAACATAGGTCTTACCATAGTCAAAGAGCCGAACAATCATCTCGAAATGAAATGAGCGAATGGTCTGCAGCAATTTCTTATCAACATCAAAATTTGGATAATAGACCTTCAGCACAAACTCTTTGCCGTCTTTCTCAACCAGAAACACCTGAGCCTCACCTGAGTTATCGCTCAAGCACTTCACCTCGCGATAGCCCTCGCCTTTCAACATGAACACATGTCCAGCAAGCGACTCTTCGGATTCCTGAGGTGCAAACGACATGTCCGAGCGTCTCGTACTTTCGTAGTCTGGCTCGTCATTACTCTGAGCTGCCGCCATCATGGATGACGGCGCTTTTAAGGTTCTATCTCCAGCATAGTCGGCATCATTGCTCGCACTTGCTGTATTATCGATCATTCGGGTTGTTTTATCCCACTGATTGTCTGTCATCATTTGTCGTCTTTGATTTCCTGCTTAGAATTGTGTCCCAATACAATCCACTTACCTCCCATCTGAGGCTTTGCGCATCCACAAGGACTTGAGTGCATGGCATTCTTATAATTGCAGCGCCATGCCAAACGTACACCCGAGGGTTTCTGCGCCATAGCGAAATTGCGCACTTTAGCAGGTGATTGCTGGGGAGGAATCGACATTTGGTCAAGCATCTCGGCAATCTGTTCAAGCTTACGACGCTTCATCGCAGTCAGCTCCTCTTTACTCATGCGCTGATTTTTAGGCTCGGGTATAACTGGATTTTGGATACCATCGTCTTGCGCCAGCAAGCGCAATATTCTATCACGCAATTCCTGGCACTCCTTATCACGCAAAGCGTCACGCTCAGTGTTATATGGCAACCTCATTTCCAATTCGCTATATTCACGAGCCAACGACATTAACTCTTTATATTCTGGGATATCTTTTAATTGGGCGACAAGTTGACGAGCCTCTTCCGTAAGTGGCATTCCACACTGTTTGCAAAATGCGAAATCGTTCATCGTATGGCAAGTAGGACATACAATACCGCCTCTTGGCGAACCGCACTCAGGACAATAGCCCTCAAACTCAGAAAGGTGTGCGCCACAGAAGGAACACACATCGGTGCGTATATAGTGATGACACGCCTCACAATAGTCTGCTTCGGGATCAATCTGTGCGCCACAGTTTGGACAGATATCCATGCGCATCAGTGCTCCGCACGAAGCGCAATACATAGCATCGGGCTCGTTTATGGTTCCACATTTTGGACAAGGAACACCCTGAATGGTATTCTGCTGCATTTGCATTTGCATACCACCAGACGTTTCCCAACTCATAGATTGTTCACGCATGGGTCTTTCACCACCTTGCGTCTGATCGTTTGTAATCATGGTTTTTGTATCTTAGCTAAAATCTTCTGCAAAGATACGTAGTATATTTTATATTACCAAAAATAAAGTCCTTAAACTTTCAAAAAAATTCAAAGTTTAAGGACTTTACTTAATTTAAGTTTCTAATTACCACAGTTGCAAACGCTGCTCCTTTGGAATAAACATAGCGTCACCAGGCTTCACGCCAAAGACCTCGTACCATGCATCAATGTGTTTCAAAGCACCATTCACGCGCCATCTACCCAGTGAATGAGGGTCATTCTTTGTACGGTTTCTGATCTCAGCCTCAGTGATATTACCAGCCCATACACCTGCATAAGCTATAAAGAATCGCTGGTCTGGTGTAAGACCATCAATCACAGGAAGTGGATTATTCTTGGTTGCATTCTTAAATGCTGCATAAGCAACCTGCAAACCACCATGATCAGCTAAGTTCTCGCCCAATGTAAACTGGCCATTGGCATTCAGGTCGGGCAGCACCTTGATTGAAGAAAAGAAATTAGCATACTGATTGGCACGCTCCTTAAAGAGATCACCATCTTTCTCGGCCCACCAGTCGTTCATATTACCGTCTTTATCATATTGGCGACCCTGATCGTCAAATCCGTGAGTCATCTCATGACCAATCACCACACCAATGGCGCCATAGTTAAAGGCATCATCAGCTTCAGGATCGAAGAAGCAACCCTGCAAGATACCTGCTGGGAAACAAATCTCATTGGTAGTGGGATTATAATAGGCATTAACTGTCTGCGGGAACATATGCCAGTCATCGCGATCAACTGGTTTACCTGCAGAATGCTCTATCTGGTAGCTATTCCAGAACTTACGGCAAGCCAAGATATTATCGAAATAAGACTTATCAGGATCGATAGTCAGTTGACTCATATCAATCCACTTATCAGGATAACCGACTTTAACATAGAACGTGTTCAGCTTCAGCATTGCGTTCACCTTGGTAGCATCACTCATCCAATCCTGTGCTGCAATACGCTCACCAAGGGCAATCTGCAGATTCTTAATCAGACGAACCATACGCTCTTTAGACGAAGCGGGGAAGTACTTCTCGACATAAATACGACCCAGTGCCTGTCCCATCTGACTCTGCAACTGCTGGGTTGCACGACGCCACAAAGGATGATCTTCCTTTCGACCAGACATCACCTTTCCGAAGAACTCAAAGTTCTCCTGCTGTGTTTTGTCGTCCAGATAGTTTGATGCAGCAAGGATATACCCCCACTCCATATAGTCACGATATTCAGCAGCCTTCATTGTTCCCAACAGGGCATTAACACCGGCAAAGAATTCAGGCTGACCAACCACCAGTTCCTGACAATACTTAGAATCAAGTCCACTGGCATTTACCACTTTTTCTAATTTAAGATTTGGATAATTCTCATTGAACGTTTTTAATGACATTTTATGATAGTTCAACTGAGGATTACGCAAATCCGTCTTTGAACGTGACACCTTGGCTAGTGCAGTCTCAATTCGAATCACGTTGTTCATCTTCTTTCTGGCAGTAGACTTACTAAAGCCAAAAAGTTGGAACATTCTGGTTATATGATTCTTATAAGCCTCTCTAATTTTAACTGTCTCAGCATCATTCTCCAGGTAATAGCTCTTATCACCAAGTGAGATGCCACCCTGTGAAAGCTGCAGAATATTCTGAGCCGCATTCTTTTCGTCAGCGCCTATGTAAGCATTGAAAAATTCTGAATCACCATAAGGTGCCATAGAGAGTTGAACCTGAAAGAGTTGAGCCACGGTTTTTGCCTTCTCGAGTTGTTCAATAAGAGTCATGGCAGGTGTCACACCCTCCTTATTGCGACGCTCAGCATCCATTGCCAACTTGTACAGATCACTTAGCTTCTGCTCGATTGAGCCCTTCTTATAATTACCCTTTAACAACTCATCCAGAATACCATTCACACGTTTGTTATTCTCTTCACCGATCATGTCAAAAGAACCAAATCGTGAATAGGCGGCAGGCAGCGGATTCTTAGTCATCCAACCACCGCATGCATACTGATAGAAATCGTCTACAGGTTTCACACTCTTATCCATATTCCCGGGATCAATACCAGAGCTTAGAGAGCCCTGTGCGCTACATGTCATAGACATTAGCGTCAATGTCATCATAGTAAATAAACTTTTAAATTCCATGTTTTTTAAAAATATAAATAATAACTCTTTATGATTGATTAGCTTGTAATTGTTCTAGTTCTTCAGAGAGTCTTTCCCAGCGCTCCACCTCTTCGTCCAATCCTTTCTTAATATCGGTATATTCCGTAACTAGAGTCATATCGGCGGCGTTCTTGGGATCACACAAAAGAGTATCTAATTCCTTTAGGCGCTGCTCAAACTTACTGATTTTCTTTTCACTATCTTCCACGGCACGTTCGGCTTTCTTTAATTGTTTTTGCAGTTCCTTATGTGCTGCATACGAAACGGACTTTACTGTTGTCGATGGAATCTCGGTGGTCTTCGCTGTTTCCTTAGTTTTCTTTCCTTTTTCAAAATAAGCGTCTATTGTGTCGCCCTTTGCCTCAGTCTGAAGATCCTTTGATCGCAAGAAATCATAAATACCGCCCAAGTGTTCACGCACCTTACCACCGCCAAACTCATAGACCTTATCCACTAAGCCATCTAGGAACTCTCTATCGTGACTAACCACAATAGCCGTACCATCAAATGCCTTGATTGCTTCTTTCAAAACATCTTTTGAGGCCATATCCAAGTGATTGGTAGGCTCATCAAGAATAAGCAGATTGACAGGTTCAAGTAAGAGGCGAATCATAGCTAGACGACTACGCTCACCACCACTCAACACCTTTACGCGCTTATCACCAGCCTCACCACCAAACATGAAGGCGCCCAGTATATCGTTAATCTTGAGACGAACTTCACCCTTAGCCACATAATCAATGGTCTGGAACACCGTCAACGATTCATCCAGTAACTGTGCTTGGTTCTGAGCAAAATAACCGATTTGCACATTATGCCCCACCTTCAAGTTTCCTTCAAAGGGAATCTCGCCCATGATACATTTCACAAGCGTTGATTTACCCTCTCCGTTCTTACCTACAAAAGCCACCTTTTCCCCACGTTTTATTGTGAGATTAACATGGTCAAAGACCACGTGGTCATATGCTTTTTTTACGTCCTCACAAATGACGGGATAGTCACCACTGCGTAGGCAGGGGGGGAACTTCAAGTGTAAGGCCGAATTATCGACCTCATCTATCTCAATAGGGACTATTTTTTCTAGCTGTTTCACCTTCTGCTGCACCTGTACAGCTTTAGTTGCCTGGTAACGGAAACGCTCAATGAAGGCTTTCATTTCACTGATTTCCTTCTGTTGGTTTTCGTAGGCACGCATCTGCTGTTCACGACGTTCCTTGCGCAGCGTGACGTACTCGTTATACTTTACACGATAATCTACTACTTTACCACAAGAAATCTCTAGCGTACGGTTCGTGACATTATTAATAAAGGCACGGTCGTGACTAACCAGCACAACTGCACTCGACGACTGAGTGAGGAATTGTTCCAGCCACTGGATAGAATTAATATCCAGATGGTTAGTTGGCTCATCAAGCAACAACACATCAGGACGTCGAAGCAGTATCTTGGCCAATTCTATACGCATTCGCCAACCACCCGAGAACTCACGCGTAGGACGATCTAAATCCGAACGCTCAAAGCCAAGTCCCATCAGCGTTCGTTCTATCTCAGCCTCGTATCCCTCGGCCCCCAACATTTGATAGCGCTCATGTTCACTGGAAAATTTCTCAACGAGCGCCATGTATTCTTCGCTCTCATAATCAGTGCGTTCGTTGAGTTGTTTTTCCATACGTTCTATACGAGCTGCTATTTTCTGAATGTCGGCAAAGGCTTTCTGAGCCTCTTCCCTAACAGTCGTATTATCCTGAAGCACCATGACCTGAGGCAGATATCCAATGGTAGTATCTGTAGGTACACTAACCTGTCCTGCCGTGGGATGTTCCAGCCCACACAGCATTTTCAACATGGTCGATTTACCTGCACCATTCTTACCCACCAAGGCAATGCGGTCGCGATCGTTGACCACAAAACTTACATCTGAAAACAATGGCTTGACGCCAAATTCTACTTTTAAATTCTCAACAGAAATCATTTTATTCCACTATTTCCCAGTGCAACACAGCCCCATTCTTGCGAGCTGGATCTGCACCTTTATAATCCATACTATAAGGACTACCTGTAGTAGGACTCTTGCCTATATACTGATGATTGCGCACAGAAAACAGCATAAAGTCGCCATTCAGGTAATCTTGCCAAAGGAACACTTCTGCATCATCTGCATGATGCGTGAAGCGCACATCACCAGGTAGGCCCTCGCCATAGACCTTGATATATCGGCCATCCACGCACTGCAACAACACCTGACCTTGCCCCTTATCAACAAGGCGAAAGCGCGTGTTTAGACTCTTGTCGCTCATACGGGTATCATAGAGAACGCCGTGAGGTGTGCAAATGGCAGGAAGCCCCGTAGACTTGTTGATAATACGAAACGTCTTACCAAAAGGAATATTCTCACTACGGTCAGCACAAGGCTCCTCTACAATAAAGTTATCAAACTCTGCATAGCCACCATTCTTCTCATCTTTATTGAAAGCAAAGAGGGCATGACGTGATCCCTGAAAAGAGATGAGCTGATAGCTGAGGGGCATCACACGACCAAGGGTCTGGAAATGAAGTCCATCCACACTATAAGCATACTGTGCCCTATCATCGTCATACTCACCATTGCAACGCAACCATATTTTTTCCTGAGGCAACGAAACAACTTTATCTACAGTATCGTTGGTCAACTGCTCAAAACAGCGCAGAATCATTTTTCCATTTTCTTTCACCACGCCAATCCACGAACAAGGCACATTGATATTTCCAAGACCACAAACATCTCCTTCCTTCAGTCCCTTTACAAACAGTTCTACGGTAGTCACGGACTTAGGCCCAATGACGCGCTGTGTCAGCGTATTGCGCGCCCACATCAGTTGTTCTGCGGGCATCGACTGTAAGCGCAGACGGCCGTTCTTCAACTGCCATTTACTATCGTCTGGATTGTGGTTCCACTGCCACACACGTCCTAATGTCTTGCCATTAAAATTCTCGTTTCTATCATAGGGAGCGCAAACCTTCGTGGACACCTCGGAACGAGTACCAGGCTTGAACCACGTGCGAGGTGCACGTCCTAAATTACCCTCCAAGCCTACCATTGGCCACCCATCCTTCCATGTCATAGGCATCAGGCAAACGGTGCGACCTATCGAGTGAAAGTCTTGCATAAACAGTGCCCACCACGAGCCATCTGCAGCCTGTACGATGCCACCCTGATGAGCATTGGAACAGGCAGTAGCATTTTGATCCACAGGTCCCAACTTAAACTTTGTACCATCATGACCTATACGATATTTCTCACCACCTGGTACTTGCGTGAGCGAGGCAGCATGATAACCATAGGTCTCATCGGCCGTAATGACACGTGTCTCATAGGGGCCCCATATACTCTTTGAACGCGAGCAAAGGGTGCGTCCATTGGGTTTGTAGTCGGTAGAGATGAGATAATACATTCCATCAATCTTGTACATATGATGCCCTTCACCCACGCCATTACCTTCAGGAATAATAACGCGCTCGGTTCCCTCTACAGGCCCACTCATATCGGGTTTCAATTCTGTACATTTCACCATTCCATATCCATGGATAGCATAAACCTTTCCATCATCATCGAACAGTACACCAAGGTCGTAGATATTGCCTTTCATATTATGATGCGTCCATGGGCCACGTATATCCTTAGCCGTGTAGCATTGCAAGCCCTTGCCATTAACGTTTGAGAAAACGTAAAACTGACCATTGGCATAGCGGATACAAGGAGCCCAAATACCCTGACCATAAATCTCTTTATGGTTTTTTAATGAGAATGCATCATCGTCAAAATCAAAGCGATCGAAACAGTACGATATATTTTCCCAGTTCACCAAATCCTTTGAGTGCAGGATGACAAGTCCAGGCACTGCGTGCATTGTTGTACCGGCTAAATAGTAATCATCACCAACACGCAAAATATCTGGGTCGCTGAACTCATCGTAGAACAGCGGATTTGTAAATGTTCCATTCCCATTATCAGCCGTCCACGACTGGGCATGAACAGACATCGTCATCACAGCCCCTAGCAAGAGGCAAATAGTAGTTTTCTTCATTGTCTTAGTCGATTAATTATTTGTAAATAGTAACTGAGCCGCCATCACTGTCGGCATAACGTTTAAGTAGTTCTTGTATATAGCGGGCATTATCAGCCACGCGCTGTTCGTTGCCATCGTAGCCATTGATAAGCACCAGCAGATGAGTAGTTTCAATGGTCATCTTCGTTCGTTCATGGTCACTGGTTGGTGTGCCGAATCCCCCTACCTCATCGCGATAGACAGGCAGACCAGCAATATTCAAAACTCCACGACCAATACCTTCATAGGGTTCACCATCACGCCCTACCCCCAGCGTTATCGTCTGACCAACCAGTTTGTCAGCATCGAAGCCGCCAATGCTATAGCCAAACTTTATGCTGGCCAAGTTTACCAAGTCAACCAAGGTATCAATTTGATAAAGGTCTTTACCTTGCAGCAGACGGCGCATCAGCTGTTCACTAGCAGGACGATAGCGGGAGGGATCTTTTCCGCAGGCCTTATAGACTCGTCGGGTAGCAGCAATTCCAGGCAATTCTTTCAAAAGTTCATTTGACAGAGTCTGAGTTACCTCAGCCTGCAAGACTTTTATTTCATCCCACAGGGCTTCACAATATGCTGTATTCTTCACCTGTGCCTCAACTGCTGCTCCTACGAACTCTGGGCATACAGATGCTATCTCTTTGGATACAATGATCTTCATTTTAGCAATTCAAGGAACTCATCCTCGTTTAATATCTTGATACCAAGTTTCTGCGCCTTTTCCAACTTCGATGGGCCCATATTCTCACCTGCCAGAATGAACGAGGTCTTTCCGCTGATGCTGCCTACGTTCTTTCCGCCATTCTGCTCAATGATGAGTTTATACTCGTCGCGCGAATGATGAGCAAACACGCCACTTATCACCACGCTCTGCCCTGCGAGTTTATCGCTGGTTTGAGCCGTTTGGCTAGCTTGCAATTCCATCTGTAACCCATACGAACGCAGGCGGCTGACAATCTCCAGATTCTTTTCATCATGGAAGAAACCGATGATGCTCTTTGCCATCACCTCGCCGATACCTTCCACTTCTTGAAGTTCGTCTAAACCAGCAGCCATCAGTGCATCCATTGACTTGAAATGACGGGCTAACAGACGAGCAGAAGTCTCGCCAACAAAACGAATGCCCAGCGCAAAGACGACACGTTCGAAGGGCACCTCCTTAGATTTCAAGATTCCATTCACGATGCGCTGTGCTGACTTCGTTCTACTGCCATCGCCATTGATTTGTTGCACATCTATCAAATAGAGATCAGCCACGTTTTTCACCAATCCTCGACGATAGTATTCATCAATGGTCTCAGGACCTAAAGAATCTATGTTCATGGCTTTACGTGCTATGAAGTGCTCAATACGACCTTTAATCTGCGGCGGGCAACCAGTATCATTCGGGCAATACCATGCTGCCTCTCCCTCATAGCGCACTAGCGGTGTGCCACATTCAGGACAGCGTTTAACAAACTGAACTGGCATGGCGATGATTGGGCGCTGTTCTACATCGACTCCCACAATCTTGGGGATTATTTCGCCACCCTTCTCTACATAGACAGCATCGCCAATATGAAGGTCAAAGCTCTTGATAAAATCCTCATTATTCAGCGTTGCTCGTTTCACTGTTGTACCTGCCAGTTGCACAGGCTCCATATTAGCAACAGGCGTCACAGCACCAGTACGTCCCACCTGATAGGTTACTTCCAGCAAACGAGTACAAGCTCGTTCTGCCTTGAACTTATATGCGATGGCCCATCGAGGGCTCTTGGCTGTATAGCCCAACGAACGCTGTTGACGCAGAGAGTTCACCTTCAGCACAATGCCATCGGTAGCCACAGGCAGATTCTTGCGCTCAGTGTCCCAATAGTTAATGAAGTCTAGAATTTCTTCTACCGTCTTCACCTTACGCATACCCTCTGATATCTTAAATCCCCAGGAACGAGCCGTCTGTAGATTTTCGAAATGTCCTTCATCTGGCAAATTTTCGCCCAGGAGATAGTAAAGATATGCATCTAAGCCACGCTTAGCCACCACCCTCGAATCTAGGCTCTTCAGTGTTCCACTTGCAGCATTACGTGGATTTGCGAACAAAGGTTCCTCAGCAGCTTCACGTTCGCGATTCAATCGTTCAAATGAAGACCATGGCATTAGAATCTCGCCACGAATTTCAAACTCACGGGGATAGCCACTGCCAGGCAATATCAGCGGAATACAGGAAATCGTTCTCACGTTTTGCGTCACATCGTCGCCCTGCACACCATCACCACGCGTGACAGCTTGCGTCAGTCGCCCATCTACATAAGTCAACGAGATGCTCAATCCGTCGTACTTCATTTCGCAGCAAACCTCAAAATCCTCGCCTCCAAGTCCCTTGCGAACACTCTCATACCACTCACGAACATCTTGTTCACTATAGGTATTTGCCAGCGATAACATAGGATATTTGTGCGCCACCTGATGGAATTCTGACTGCAGGTCGCTGCCAACACGCTGAGTGGGCGAATTAGCATCGAAGAGTTCTGGGTGTTTAGCCTCCAACTCCTGCAACTCGTGCATCATGAAATCAAATTCCTGATCACTGATTTCCGGCTGGTTCAGTACATAATATTTATAATTGTGTTCATGCAACTGCTGCCGCAATTCCATGATACGCTGTGTATCGTCCATTGCTTTCCCGTTTAGTATTTGGTTGCAAAGGTACTAAAAAAGGAGAGCAGAACAAAATAAAATCATCTATTTTTGGCAGTTGCAACTACAAAAACAGTTACTTTAAGACCACAGAACAGCCACTATTAGATTATAAAACAAGTACTTTAAGATGGCAAAACAGCAGAACCTCTTCAGAATGAAGACATATTTGCACATTCTAATTTGCATGATTCGAAAATATATATTACCTTTGCATTAAAATATGAGCAAAACAGGACTTGTACTGGAAGGTGGAGCCATGAGAGGACTCTTCACTGCAGGCATCATCGATGTGATGATGCGCCACGAAGTATGGCCCGATGGTTTGATTGGCGTATCAGCAGGTGCTGCATTCGGTTGCAACATGAAGTCGCGACAGATAGGACGCGCCATCCGCTACAACATGCGCTTTGCCAAGGACAAGCGTTACAGCGGCATTGGCTCATGGCTAAAGACTGGCAACTACTTCAACGCTGAGTTTGACTACCACACGGTGCCCACTCGCTATGACATCTTCGACGACAAGTCTTTCAACGAGAACCCCATGGAATTCTATGCTGTATGCACAGACGTAGAATCAGGATTTCCCGTTTACAAGCGTCTAGACGAGGTAACTGATAATACTTACGACTGGATACGGGCATCAGCATCTATGCCACTAGCATCAAAGGTTGTTGAATTAGAAGGTATTAAACTATTGGATGGTGGTGTGAGCGATTCCATACCATTGGAATATTTTGAAAAGTTGGGCTACCGACGCAACGTTGTAGTGCTAACCCAACCCGATGGGTTCGTAAAGCAACCTAACTCACTGATGCCCATCATGCGCATTGCACTTAGAAAATATCCGAACATGATTAAAGCTATGGAGCTGCGCCACGAAATGTACAATGGGCAATTGGCCTACGTTCGTCAGGCTGAGGCAGCAGGCAGATGCTTGGTGATTCGTCCGGAAGTCAAGATTCCCATCGGTCACATATCACACGACCCACATGAAATGAAAGAGGTTTATGATATGGGCACACGCACTGGAGAACAATATATTGAAAGAATAAAGGCATTTTATCAAAAGGAATAAACATGAGAATAGATATCATCTCCGTACTACCAGAGATGCTAGAAGGTTTTGTCCACGAGTCAATTTTGGCACGTGCAGAGAAGAAAGGACTAGCAGAGATCAAGCTACACAATCTTAGAGATTACACATTAGACAAGTGGCGCCGTGTTGACGACTATCCCTATGGTGGCAGTGCAGGCATGGTGATGCAGTGTGAACCTATAGACCGATGTATCACTGCACTGAAAGCCGAGCGCGACTACGACGAGGTTATCTTCACCTCACCCGACGGTGAACGTTTTGACCAGCATATGGCCAACGAGCTGTCATTGAAAGGAAACTTGATTATCCTTGCCGGTCATTACAAAGGTATCGATCAGCGTGTACGCGACCATCTGATAACAAAGGAAATATCTATTGGTGATTTTGTGTTGACAGGAGGCGAACTAGTGGCTGCGATGATTGCCGATGCTATTGTACGCGTAGTACCTGGTGTGATTGGTGATGAGCAGAGCGCCCTATCCGACTGTTTTCAGGATGACCTGTTAGCAGCCCCTATCTATACACGTCCTGCCGATTATAAAGGTTGGAAAGTGCCCGAAATACTGCTGAGCGGTAATGAAGCAAAAATAAGAAACTGGGAATTGGAACAGGCTATGGAACGCACCCGTCGTTTACGCCCTGACCTACTTGAGGAGAAATAATAGTTACCTCCCCCATAAGTTCAAACGTACTAAGAATAATAGAGTCTATATAAAAAAAAGCGTATCCTCAGGATTTCTTGAGGATACGCTTTTTATCAATTAGAAATTATATGAGAATCCTAGTGAAGAATACTCTTTGAACTGCCAGTAGCCTAACTTCTCATCGCGCTCACGATTGTCATCGAAGCGTGGGAAGAGGAATAGGTTGGCTGAAATGTATTTAGACACACGCAATGCAAAGGTATTTTCCCATTCAAGTTCCTCGCGGTGGAAACTAGAGAAGCTATACAGACGTGTCTTCCATGTCACCACATCATTGATTCGCCATTCTATAGATGCAGTGAGCTGCGAACCGAAGTCAGTCAACGAATGTGTATGACGGTCTAGCTTCACACCGAAATTGCCAGCCAGGTCAGCACGATCCACATAACGGTAGTTGATGGCAAGTGGCGACATATTGACAGTGCCAGTAATACGTCCTTTCAACCAATTTACCTTGTAATCCAAACCAAGACCGACACTGAGGTTGAACGGCGACATAAAGTCTGAGTAGGTTTTCTTATCATTGGCACGATAACCCTGAGTAAACTGAGTATATGCCAGCAACTGCATGGTATAGTACCAACGTTTAGCAGCTTGAAGACCCACCTTTCCTGTATAACGAATCAGGTCCTCGTGAGCTTTGAACTTATGCAAGCTATCGCTTCGTGAAGTCTGCATACCAAGTTTGAGTTCCAATTTGTTCTCCCACTTGAATTTCTGCTTATTATCATAGTTAGCCTCCAACGTCAGACTACCCACAGCCGAATAGTTACTTTCACCACCCTTATACCAGTTGCCGCTGACATAGTTCTGCATAAACTGAAGATAGCTATCTCCACGGAATTTCCAGAAATTAGGTTTGCTCACATCCACCTGTACAGTTTCAACCTCAGGAGCAGATGGCATGGGCTCAGCCTGTTCTACAACAGTGGCTGTCTGAACAATCTCCTTATCAATAATGTCTTGTCGTAGAGTTCCTGCATGTTGCTGTTCGGTCTCAGTGATTCTCACCAGATCAGGACGTTTTAAATAGACATTCATCAGCGCTTGATTGATGGCTTGACTCACCTCATCAGAGTCTTTAGAAGCAATAGAGAGCTGACTGCCAGAAACGCCATGAAAGAATGTTAGAGGAGTGAAAAGCCTGTAGTACTTGCCATTGGGTTTAGCGGCATGGACATTCAGCGAACAAAGCGCCAATGCAATTATCAAGAGATTTTTCATAGGTTGCTGAGATAATTTTTATAATGTTTCTTAATCTGGCGAATGGCATAATCGCGAATCTGTCTGACGCGTTCACGCTTAATATTCATATCTTCCGCAATCTCGGCCATGGTGAGGTGATCCTGTGTGATACCGAAATAGGCATCCACCACCATCCGCGAGCGATCGTCTAGTTTGTCGAGTGCATACTCCACAGCATCCGCCGTGTTAGCATTATACACGCGTTCATCAGCAAGAGGCGAGTTAGGATTCACAAGTACAGACAGCAGACTAACATTAGCCTTAGAGCCAAGAGGAGCATCTACCGAACGGCGCATGCCTTTACCATTACTCTCAACTTTTGTCAGTTCTTCTTCGTGCTTCAAGGATTTTTCTATCTGCTGACGAATAAAGACTACTGCATAATTGACAAAGGGCACACCCCTTTCTGGGTCAAACTTCTGGGCGGCTTTGATCAACCCGATGTTTCCTTCACTGATAAGATCATCAATATCAAGACCACGACCTTGATACTGACGAGCTGTGGTGACTACAAATCCCTGGTTTTGTTCAACCAACTTATTGATATCATTCGTCTTTCCCATATACCTTCTAAAATTAGTTTTTATTCGTCTTTATAAGCATCTACTCCAATGGTCTCCTGGCTGCCGATGGTTAGCTGGCGCAGTTCATAATAAGAACCGTTATAGATATTCAAATCCACTTTTCCTTTGATGCCAGGCAGTTGTCCCATATCTGTATGCTGCCAGAACTTCCATGGCCCCTTGTAGCTGACACTATCCACATAGTAGTGAGCTATCCAATAGGGATATTGGTCGAAGATACTGTCGTTTAGATAGTCCTGTTTGAAACGATAGTATGTATAAAGAATTGGCTTGACACCATAGTGTTTCTCTACGATGCGCAACCAATTGAGCACGTCGTGCTTAAATTGCTGTTTACTTCTGTTTTGAGGCTTATGTTCCACGTCAAGTACAGGGGGCAAATCGCCCTTTTTCAAATTCACATTTTTGATAAAGAAGCGGGCTTGAGCAGCAGCATCAGAGTGCATGCTGTAGAAATGATAGGCACCCCTCGTAAAGCCATATTCATGTGCCTTCAAAAAATTGCGTTTAAACTTAGGATCCAAACGGTCGGTTCCCTCGGTGGCCTTAATCATGACAAATCGAATGGGACACTCGTCAATCGTTCCGCGATTGCGCAGCAGTTCCCAATCTATCGTGCCTTGATAATGACTGACATCGATGCCGTGAATATTATAGCCAGCAGGATAGTCAATCTCACCATAGATAGCCTTCCAACGGATGCCGTAGGGCGACACGAAGAAATACCAGAATCCCCAGATATAGAGACCCATCATAGCAACACCTCCGAGCACCCACGTCCATCCCGGTAAACGATGACGCAGCAAGGCAAAGAAACCTTGACGTCTCTTCGTCTTGCTGCGTTTGTGATTATACTTTGATCTCTTTTTTGCAGGCATTTACTTGCTCTGCTCCAAAGCCAGAGTACGTGTAGGCTGGTCGCAAACCTCAGTGGGACCCCAGTACTGAATTGGACCAGGATAGATATAAGCAGTTTCACGAGCCCACTTTTCGCGGCTAGCTGCGAATGTCTTGAAGGGCTTGCCATCAAGTTCCACAAGAGCCTTGCGAATAACAGGTTTCATCTCACCGTTACGACGCTCCATGTTCATCATCATGGTGATGGGCACACCACCGGCTTTCCACTCAGCAGCAGGTGCTGTAGTGTTCTTAACGATAGCCATATAGCCAGTCTTGCCAGCTGCAATCAGCTGAGCTGCACTGGTACCCAGAGCATAGCAATAGTCAGCATCGAAGTTAGATGGAGCAGCGCAACGTCCCTCATATCCGAAGAAGTGGTGCTGAGCAGAGAACTTGCCAACATACTTACCCTCAGCCTTCATGGCGTCGAGCTTCTTAGCAACCATCTCAGAGAGCAGTTTCTCTGTCTCGATGAGAGAAACCTGTACGTTTCCGTGAGGGTCACGGTCGAGAGCCAACTGACGGGCTACGCCCTCGGGAAGGCTGTTGAACACTGCGAGGTTCTCGGCAGTAAGGTGACTCTTAGCGAAGTCAACCTGCTCGTCGCGGCTGATATTCTTTGCTTCGGGCAATGCCAAAACATCGTTAAGCTGAGCAATCAGCTTCTTGATGGCAGGGATAAACTCAATCAGACCCTCAGGAATGATCACGGTACCGAAGTTATTGCCGTCCTTAGCACGAGCAGCAACGGTCTCTGCGATATAGCTTACTACATCGTCGAGGCTCATCTGCTTAGCCTCAACCTCCTCAGAAACGAGGCAGATGTTAGGCTGAGTCTGCAGGGCGCACTCCAATGCGATGTGAGAAGCCGAACGACCCATCACCTTGATGAAGTGCCAGTATTTACGTGCAGAATTACAGTCGCGCTCAATGTTACCAATGAGCTCAGAGTATGTCTTACATGCAGTATCAAAACCGAATGAAGTCTCAATCTGATCGTTCTTCAGGTCACCATCGATAGTCTTAGGACAGCCGATTACCTGTACGCCATAGTTCTTGGCTGCATAGTACTCTGCCAATACACAAGCGTTGGTATTAGAGTCATCACCACCGATAATAACAATGGCCTTGATTCCCAACTCGCGAATGATCTCAAGACCCTTCTCGAATTGATCTACCTTCTCAAGCTTGGTACGACCAGAACCGATCATATCAAAACCACCAGTATTGCGATACTCATCAATGATGTCTGCAGTAAGTTCCATGTAGTTGTGGTCAACAAGACCGCCAGGACCCAGGATAAAACCGAACAGGCGGTTCTCTGGATTCAACTTCTTAACAGCATCAAAGAGACCGGTAATCACGTTGTGACCACCAGGAGCCTGACCACCGCTGAGGATGATACCAACGTTCATTTTCTCGTGAGCTGTCTCCTGTCCAGGAACGAACTCTACGAGAGGCATGCCATAGGTATTGGGGAAGAGAGCCTTAATCTCTTCCTGATTGTCAACACTCTGAGTGGGAGCACCTTCCTGCACCTTTACTGCACCCTGAAGTCCCAGAGGCAGTTTGGGCTGGTAAGCAGCTCTTGCAATCTGCAATGCACTTTTTTCCATAATCTTTTTCTTACTTATATTTTAATGAATAAAATGTTCTATTGAAATTCGACTGCAAAGGTAATCAATTTCAGTGAGAAAACTATCATGCGCGTGCATTTTTTTGTATTCTTTTTCAAACGAAGAGAAGACCTATCTGATATGCCAGCATAGAAACGACCCAAGCTAGTATCGTCGTGTATAGAGCCATAAAACCAGCCCATCTCCATGACCCTGTTTCATGCTTCACTGCTACGACGGTGGCAATACAGGGGAAATAGATAAGCACAAAGAGCAAATAGCTATAAGCTGCAAGGGGAGAAACCGCATCCAGTCCGCCCAAAATTCCGATGGTCGATGCCACAATTTCCTTGGCACCAACACCGGCCAACAGCGACACATCCATCTGCCAGTTGAACCCTTGAAGATAGAATACTGGAGCAATAAAACGACCTAATGCGCCAATAAAACTGCTAGACATATCAGCAGCCACGCCATTAGGACCAAAATAGCCTAATGCCCATACAATGATAGAAGCCACCAAGATGATACCACCCATTTTCTTGAGGTATTCTTTTCCTTTCTCCCACGTATGACGTCCAATAGCCTTTGCTGTAGGCCAACGGTATGGAGGCAGTTCCATCACGAACGGGGTGTCCTCACCTTTGACGAGGAAGCGTGAAAACAACTTGCTCATCACCACGGCGATAAAGATACCAATGGCATAGAGACTAAGCATAATCCACGACTGATACTCCACAGCAAAGAAAGTTCCTATTATCATAATATAAATAGGCAAACGCGCCGAGCACGACATAAGCGGAATAATCATCATCGTAATGATGCGCGAACGACGACTCTCAATGGTGCGGGTTGCCATGACAGCCGGCACATTGCAACCGAAGCCCATAATGAGGGGAATGAACGATTTACCGTGTAGTCCCATGACATGCATCAGACGGTCCATAATAAAAGCAGCACGAGCCATATAGCCAGAATCTTCCATCAACGAGATGAAGAAATAGAGAATCAATATCTGTGGCAGGAAGACGATAACGGCTCCCACACCCCCTATTACGCCATCAACCAGCATTGACCGCAACGGGCCTTCACTCATGGTCTGCCCCACCCAATCGCTGGCCCACTCTACCATCTGATCAATCCAATCCATGGGATACTGGCCCAGCACAAAGGTGGTTTGGAACATCACAAAAAGGATGAAGAAGAAAATGGGCAATCCCAAAAAGCGGTTGGACATCACACGGTCTATGAGGTGCGTTGTACGATAGGTGTCTTCTTTCTCGCCAGTACGAAACTTTGATTCAGTAAGTGCGCCATTGATGAAGCCATACTTCGCATCCATAATAGCCGTTTCCGCGTCGGTTCCTGTTTCTTCTTTAATACGTGTATCGGCCTTATCACGTGCAGCCAGCAACAAGCGGCGCTGTGTCTTTTTGCTCTCACCTTCCAAGTGATTGCCAACATACTGCAGCACATCACTGTCGTGTTCCAGTAATTTAATGGCCAGGTAGCGTGTAGAATAGCGCTGACGGATATGCTCGTCGGCCTTCAGATAGGCCTGAATATCGCTAATACCGTTTTCCAATTCATGACCATAGTTGATATGAATATGACGCGAAGGTCCCAAGTTACCTTCGTACACTTGGATGACAGCCTTAAAAAGTTCCTTGACCCCCATGCCACTCTTAAAGGAAGTTGGAATCATGGGGACTCCAAAAAGATGAGAGAGTGTGTCGATATCCAGACTATCGCCACGACGTTCGAATTCGTCGTACATATTGAGCGCTCCCACCATAGGTACATTCATATCCACCAATTGAGTGGTGAGGTAGAGATTACGCTCTAGATTTGACGCATCAATAACGTTGATAACTACATCAGGCATGGCCTCTGCCAAGTGTTTTCTGACGTACAATTCTTCGGGTGAATAGCATGAGAGCGAATAAGTACCAGGCAGGTCGGTAAGTTCAAACTCGTAGCCGTACATCTCGGTCTTAGCTACGGTTGCATCTACGGTAACGCCACTATAGTTACCCACATGGGCATGGGCTCCGCTGGCATAGTTAAACAGAGAGGTCTTGCCACAGTTGGGATTACCCACTAGCGCCACATTCAAATGACGGCGTTTTCGGAGCGCCTCGTGATGGACATCACGTCGTTCCTCACTGACGCTTTCCTGACTTTCGCTAACAGAACTGGCAACGGCAACTGGCAATTGGTCTTGAACCACTTCTATCTGTTCGGCTTCATGGCGGCGCAGGCTTACCTCGTAGCCCATCACTTTATACTTCACGGGATCTTGCAAAGGTGCGTTCAGAAGAACCTCGACGGTTTTCCCCTTTACAAAACCCATTTCTATAATACGCTTACGGAAGCCACCGTGTCCCAATACCTTTACAATAACACCCTTTTCGCCTGTATTCAGTTCTGATAATCTCATAGTTCTATTCTCTTTCGGTTTGCAAAGTTACAAATATTTTCCAAAAGATCAATATAGAAATATAAGTTTCAACACGAGATACCTAAAAATGAGTAATCATGAAAATGGTGGCATATCAAAAGAAATAAGAAAATAAAAAGAGCTCCCACAGACTTTGATAATCCAAAATCAGGGGAGCTCTTTATTTGAAACGTTTCACGCGTTATACTTCAGTTAAGATTCTAACAATGCGCTCAGCCGTACGTCCATCCCAACGATCGGGCAATGCACTCTTCTTCCAATTGCCAGCTATCATCTTGCTGACCTCCTCTTGCAGACGATCAGCATCTTCGCCCACCAGTACGTTAGAACCCACGGTAACTGTTTCCTGGTGTTCGGTATAACTATTCAGCGTGATACATGGCACACCATTGAAGGTAGCTTCCTCCGAGACATTACCACTATCGGTGATAATACCGCGGGCATGGGCTGTAAGCCAGCCAAACTCCAAATAGCTCAGCGAATCGATAATTTGAATACAGTTAGACACCGAGGCCACAACCTTGGCTGCCTGACCGCGCAGAGGTGCTATGATAGGCATATCGCCAGCCGACTGCACGAGCGCATCAAGCATTTTCTTCAGATTATCCTGATCAGCCATCAAGGCCTTGCGGTTCAGCGTAAACACCAGATAAGCACCCTCTTGAACATTGAGAGCCGGACGACGCAGACGGTCGTGGTTGAAACGGAGCGAGTCCATCAGTATATTACCAACCATATAGGTTTGGCCTATATCCCCCTGTTCACGAGTTGCTACACTGTTGCTCTTCACGCCTGCTGTGAAAAGATAGTCGCTCAATGCGTCAATCACCAGACGATTAATCTCTTTAGGCATGTTGATGTCAAACGAACGAGTGCCTGCCACCAGATGAGCCAAGCGCACGCCTCGCTTTTTGGTAACAATGGCAGCAGCCATCGTTGAGGCCAAATCATCGACCACAATAACCACATCGGGATGATGCTGATCCAGATACTGATCGAACTCGGCCATGACACGACTTGTTATCTCGTTCAGTTTGACACTGTCCACATTCAGATAGATTGTGGGACGTGGCATCTGCAAATCCTCAAAAAGCGTGGGTTCAAGTGTGGGATCATCCTCACAACCAGTGTAGATCAGCTGATAGCTTGCTGCCCCACTCTTTTCTATGGCACGAATGAGTGGTGCCACCTTAACAAAATTTGGACGTGCACCAGCTACGATGCAGATTTGTTTCTTCATAACTATTCAAGGTTATTTATTTTTTCAACAACTCGTCAATCTCGTCAAACTGACGTCCCATATTCAAATTGAGATAGATGCGATAAAGGGCAGGTGCCCACTTGCTCTTCTCATCGGGACACATCTTGCGGTAGGTCTCCATATAGGTGCGAGCACTCTGATAGTGCTGACTAGCAGTCTTTTTATCATTGTCCTCACTAGCCATCATAGCAATGTTCATATGAGCCGTTCCGGCATTGAAGTAGACCTCAGACAGACTGTCGTTCAACTGTATCAGGCGCTGACACACCTCTATACAAGCCTCGTTGCGCTCAAGACGCAGCAGAGCAGAAGACTTAGCAAAGAGGAATAGCTGACTGCTGTCGTTCACTGCGATGGCACTATCTGCTGCAGCCAACGCCTTTTCATGTTGTCCCAGACGGGTATATTCATCTATTAGACGAGGAAAGAAGTAAGCGAACTGAGGAAAACGGCGGAAGCCCTCCTGAAGAGTGGTCAGATAAAGGTCGCGGTCGTTTTGCCACAGGTAAGCCTCGGCTACATACTGCAGTGTGAACGCAGCACGTGAAGAGTCTAGAAGAGCCGTGTTCTGATAACGTAGAGTCAACTCAGGGTCGTGCTGCTTGTAGGCACTGAACGTGGCCCAATAGGCAGCCTCAGGCATTCTCTTGTCGCGGGTATTATAATCATAGCCAGTGAAAAGAGGTTGCTTCCTACAGTCGATGTAGGTCTGAAAGAATTTGTAGGCATCTTTCCAATTGCCTTTCCGCACATGAAACACGCCACCATTAAAGAGGTTGGAGCGCTGTGCATCCATCTGCGAAGCATGACGCTTACGATATGAAGGTGCCACACGTCCCTTCTTATCAGGACGGGCATCAATACTGTCAAGCGTCTCAAGGACCGTGAACATGCGGTTTACATTGCCGAAAAAGGCCGCTGTGTCCAAGGACTGTTTTAGATAAAATTTTTCGTTACCCTGATTGTATTTTCCGCGCACTGCGTCGTACAACGTCAAATAGACCTTCTCGTTGGCCCTATTTGCCGTGTCTTTGAGCAGATTCATCATCAGCTGATCTGCTCCGTCATAGTTGCCGCTCTTGATATAAGACCGTGCCTGACTGAGCTCTTTTTTCTGAGCCATCAGGCACGGTGTTATTGATAGTAAGAGAAGCAACGTCGAAATGATTTGCTTCATCATTTAGTGTGTTTCTATTCTTTACTTGTTCAGTGCTTCCATCTCGGCAGCTTCTTTATCCATCTTCAAGGCATAGTAAACCTGCCAGAGGGGATAAGCCCAATTGCACTTCTCGCGCAGTGGGTCGAGTTCACGTGCCTTCTCCAGATAAACCTTAGATACAGCGAGTACCTCTTTTACCTTCTCGAAGTTAGCCACAGTGATAGTACCGGTACGCTTGTCGGCCAACTCATCCTGCAAAGCACGTGCCTTTGAGTTGTAGCAGACACCCAGGTTGAAGTTACCCTCGATATAAGCGGGATCAATCTCGATGGTCTTCTTATAGTCCTCGATAGCGGCATCCCACTTCTCGTCCTGCATGTCGGCATAGCCCTTCAGGAACCAAGCGGTCTTGTTGTTTGCATCAGCAGCAATCTCCTCTTCAGCGAAAGCACGCATCTCTTCATTTCCTGCCTTAGCATAGAACTCAACCAGCAGGTTGAAGTAGCGCTGCTCAGCGGGTTCAGCCTTGTGCAAATCCTTCAGGTGGTTGATGAATGCCAGTGTGTCGGCAGCAGTCTTGCAGTTCTCCTTCTGAGAGAAGAGCAGAATCTCCTTGGCCTCATCAGCCTTAGCAGGATCCTGAGCTGTGAGACGAGCATAACGCTCGGCTTTCACATAATCCTTATTCTGATAAGAAAGGAATGCTGCATAGTAGGCAATGTCATAGAAGAAAGGATCCTGGGGGAAGTCCTTCACGCCCTCAAAGATAGAGGTGTTACGCATGTTCAGATAGAGTTCCCAGTCCTTAAGAGCCTCATCCTGATCCTTCTGGTTGTAGAAGAACTGACCAGCCTGTACCAGAGCGATACCGTGGTTCTTGAAACGACCCTGTGAAGCACTGCGATACTTCAGCTTCACCTTACCCTTAGCATCGGGCAACTGGTCGAACTCATCGCACTTCAGAGCTGCCTCCCAGGTAGCAACAGCAGCCTTATACATACCGAGGGTATCATAGGGGGTATTCTGTTTGGTCAGCTGGTTTTGGGCATCAATGGTTTGAATAGCCATATACTTATCATAGCAGATATCCGACTGCAACTTCCAAGCTGCCTCTTTATCAAGGGTTTCGTCGGATGTGAGAGCTGGTGCCAACTTAGCTATAGCAGCATCAAAGTCCTTACTAGAGAGGAGCTTCTTAGCCTCTTTTACTACGGCATCCTGAGCAAAGGCTGTGGTGGCAGCTGCTGCCATCAGGGCCATCGTCATTAACTTTTTCATCATCATAATAATTATTAGTTAAATGGTTTATTCATTATTATTATCTGGTGTCTCCTGTGTCTCAGAAACTTCAGAGGCATCAACATCCTCTACGTCTTCCTCAATCAGGTCGTCTTCAGACTTCTGCACCTTGCAAACGCTGGCGATGGTGTCGTTCTTCTTCGTAAGATTGATCAGGCGAACGCCCTGTGTGGCACGACCCATGACACGAACCTCACTGACGTTCAGACGAATCAGGATACCACTCTTATTAATGATCATCAGGTCATTCTCGTCGGTCACCACCTTGATGGCTACCAAACGACCAGTCTTCTCGGTGATGGCAAGAGTCTTAACACCCTTGGTGCCACGGTTAGTGATGCGATAATCCTCGATGTCCGAACGCTTACCGTAACCATTCTCCGAAACAACCATAATGGTCTCTGTCTGGGGATCGTTGACACATACCATGCCTACTACCTCATCATCGCCATCATCAAGACGCATACCGATAACACCTGTTGACACACGTCCCATGGTACGAACAGTGTTCTCGTTGAAACGAACAGCACGTCCGTTGCGGTTGGCCAGGATAATCTCGTTGTTACCATTGGTCAGACGCACGCTGACAACCTGGTCGCCTTCGTTGATGTTGATAGCAATCACACCGGCAGAACGTACATTCTTATACTGGTTCAGACAGGTCTTCTTGACGATACCCTGCTTGGTAGCAAACATCACGTAGTGACTGTTCAGGAATTCCTCATCGTCGAACTTGCTGATGCGCAGTACGGCATTGATAGCATCGTCGGGCTCAATGTTCAGCATATTCTGGATAGCACGGCCCTTCGAGTTCTTGTCACCCTCGGGAATCTCATAGCACTTCTGCCAGTAGCAACGACCCTTCTGAGTGAAGAACAGCAATGTGTTGTGCATGGTGGCAGGATAGATATACTCGGTGAAGTCATTGTCACGATGACGGGCTGCCTTAGCACCTACTCCACCACGACTCTGCTCATGGAACTCGCTCAATGGAGTGCGCTTAATATAACCCATATGACTGATGGTAATCACAACGGGATCATTGGGATAGAAGTCCTCTGCGTTGAACTCATGATCGAAAGGAATGATCTCGGTCTTACGCTCATCGCCATACTTTTCCTTCACCTCCAGCAGGTCGTTCTTCATCACCTCCTTACAACGCTCGGGGTTGTTCAGGATTTCCTCCAAGTCGGCAATCAGCTTCATCAGCTCGTCATACTCCTGATGCAACTGATCAACACGCAAGCCGGTGAGCTGGCTCAAGCGCATATCTACGATAGCCTTTGACTGCAGCTCGTCCAGATCGAAGCGCTTCTCCAAGTTGCGCTGAGCATCTGAAGGAGTTGCTGACTGACGGATGATATGTACAACCTCGTCGATATTGTTAACGGCGATGATCAAGCCTTCGAGGATATGAGCACGCTCCTGAGCTTTCTTCAAGTCGAACTTCGTACGACGAATGGTCACCTCATGACGATGCTCAATGAAGTAGCGCACGCACTCTTTCAGCGACAGCAACTTTGGACGCATCTTGCCATGAGTGCCAGGAATGGGCACCAAAGCAATGTTGTTCACAGAGAAGGAACTCTGCAGGGCTGTCATCTTAAACAACTTATTCAGTATAACATTGGCATTAGCATCGCGCTTGCAATCAACCACGATACGCATACCCTGACGACCAGACTCATCGTTGACGTTCGAGATACCCTCAATCTTATGCTGGTTGGCCAGATCGGCAATATATGCCACGAGATCAGCCTTGTTTACACCGTAAGGAATCTCGGTCACAACGATCTTGTCGTGCATTTCGCCGCTTTCAATCTCGGCCTTGGCACGCATCACGATACGACCACGACCGGTCTCATAGGCATCCTTTACGCCCTGCAGACCATAGATATATGCACCTGTAGGGAAGTCGGGACCTGGGATATACTGCATCAGTCCCTCAGTGTCGATATCGGGATTGTCGATATAAGCACAGCAACCATCGATGACCTCACCTAGATTATGAGTAGGCATATTGGTAGCCATACCAACGGCGATACCATTACCACCGTTGACCAAAAGGTTGGGCACCTTGGTAGGCATTACGCTAGGCTCATCGAGGGTGTTATCGAAGTTGGGATCCATATCCACGGTATCCTTCTCCAGGTCATCCATGATATGCTCACCCATCTTTGAAAGGCGGCACTCTGTGTAACGCATGGCTGCAGGCGAGTCACCGTCAACAGAACCGAAGTTACCTTGGCCGTCAACAAGTGTATAACGCATGTTCCATTCCTGTCCCATACGTACCAAGGCTCCATATACAGACGAGTCGCCGTGGGGGTGATACTTACCAAGCACCTCACCTACGACACGTGCACATTTCTTATGTGGTTTATCACTGGTATTTCCAATTCCCAACATACCGTAGAGGATACGGCGGTGAACTGGCTTGAATCCGTCACGAACATCAGGAAGGGCACGAGCCACAATAACCGACATGGAGTAGTCGATATAAGACGACTTCATCTCTTCCTCGATGTTAATCTTTAAAATTCTGTCGTTGTCAAAAGTCTGATCCACTTTTTATCAAATTTTACTTATTTATTTTTAGGCTAAAATCAACGAGAAGGGCATTTTAAGGCCCGCTGACGCGTTTTGCCTACTTACTTTCAGCGAACAAAGGTACAACTTTTTCTTGAATACAAGAAAGTTTTAAGCAATTTTAAGGCTATCTGACCGTAATATGAAAACACGGTTGCTTACGTTCGTATTTCACATAGCAACGTCCTTGCTGACGCAAATCATTAAGTACCTCACTGAGCACCTGCTTGTAGCGAGCCTCTCCATAGTCTGGCTTCGGACACACTTCTGGGTCGCCAACCTTAGCAAAAAGGTTGTAATTAATATCAAAGGTGGTGCCATAAAGGTGACACGACTGTTCGGTGGCATTACCATTGTGGCGGCGCAAGCGCTTGACATCGTATTCAGAACGCAGCACACTGGTCACTACGGCATAATGCAAAGGCAGTCCTTTGGCCTGAAGACTATCCATAAAACTGCGCCCTATATCCTCCAGGAGAAGTGCAGCATGGGGTACAAGATAAGGAATACTGGATGTGAGTGGCTTAATAATATAATAAGGTGAAGAACCTATATAGACCAACTCGCACTTGCGTCTTTCTGCATCCACACGATCTTTCACTGGCGAAACGCCCCAGCGATGGGCGGATATCAGCTGCACATGATTACTATCGGGAAAGGCTTTATCGAAGTTAGCAACACCTTTTATGCGATGAGGCTTCGACCAGTCTATAGCAGACGGAGCCGAAGATATGCTAGGCGACTGAGCGTTTAACTGCTCTTGAGCATCCTGACTTTCCTGCACATCGACAATTTTCTGATTTGCTATTGAGTCATCATCAGCCAGACATACTTGTTCTTCAGCATTAGTTTGGGTGGTCGAATCACCTATAAAAGCGCATCGAAACAACGCCAAAACAATGACTGTCACACCAAACCACTGTATATATCTTTTGCTATTCCTATGAGTTTTTCTTCTGCTATTCATTACCTTGTAGAATTTGAGCGCAAAGTTAATAAAAAACAATGAAACAAAAGAAAAACCAAGAAGAATTATCTCGGCATACCATAAAGAATTTCATGATCGATCAATGTCAAAAGGCAAATAATAAATCTGGCTCTATAAAAGTGGCACTTTAAGCACACAATAGTTACCCTTTTAAAGTGCAAAAGTGCCACTTTTGAGTTGCAATAGTGGCACTTTTGATCTCAATCTAGAGTCTAGAAGAGTCATTTCTAGACCCTAGAACTGGTTGATGCAGACCCTAGAACAGCTCATTCTAGGGTCTAGAAACAGACTTTCTAGGGTCTGCATTCAAATCAAGAGCTTTTCTTTTGAATTATAAAAGCGCCAGTATTACGCAATAGTAGCTACACTTTGACCACCCAAAACAGCACCTATACCAATGCGTTTGAACAAGAATATTTTAGCTTTATGTTTGCAAGAGTCAACGAAAGTTATTAACTTTGCACGCAAATTCTAAACATTTACAACCTTGACAGAGAAGCATATTGTTTTAGAGGACATTGATCCAGTAGTCTTTTACGGCGTCGGCAACGCTCATTTGCAAATGTTGAAAGCGCTCTATCCGAAACTGCGCATTGTGGCACGCGACAACGTGTTGCGCATCATGGGCGATGAAGAACAAATGGCATCATTCGAAGAGAGTGCCGAGAAAATCAGACTTCACGTACTGCGCTTTAACTCACTGAAAGAAGAAGACATTATCGACATTGTAAAAGGCAAAAGAACACGCGACGAAATACCTGAAGGCGTGGTCGTTTACGCCCTGTCTGGCAGAGCCATCAAGGCCAGAAGCGAGAACCAACAGAAACTGATTAACGCCTACAACGAGAACGATATGGTCTTTGCCGTTGGACCTGCAGGAACAGGTAAGACTTACCTATCAATCGCACTGGCTGTCAAGGCATTAAAAGATAAGGCAGCAAAGAAGATTATACTCAGTCGCCCTGCCGTTGAAGCCGGAGAGAAACTAGGATTCCTGCCAGGCGACATGAAAGACAAAATTGATCCCTATCTGCAACCTCTCTACGACGCACTGGAAGACATGATACCGCAAGTAAAATTGCAGGACATGATGGAAAAGCGCGTTATTCAAATAGCGCCTCTAGCCTTTATGCGTGGACGCACTCTCAACGATGCCATTGTGATCCTCGACGAGGCCCAGAATACCACCCCTGCACAGATCCGTATGTTCTTGACACGCATGGGATGGAACACCAAGATGATTATCACTGGCGATATGACCCAGATAGACCTCCCCCACTCTCAGAAGAGCGGTCTCATCGAAGCCCTACATATTCTGAACGGTGTGGAAGGCATCGGAGTGGTCAATCTCGACCAGAAAGACATCGTACGACATAAACTGGTGACCAGAATTGTGAACGCCTATGAAGCCTTCGACAAGGAATCTAAAGGCGAATGATACGATTTTTCACTATATATAGTGATGGAATCCATAATTTTTTGTAACTTTGCAAGCAATTTATTGAGACAATAGGTAACTAAATTAGGTAAAAAAATGAAAGCGTTAACAAGTACTGACTTCCATTTCGATGGACAAAAGAGTGTTTATCACGGAAAAGTTCGCGATGTTTATGACATCAACGACGACCTTATGATTATGGTTGCAACCGACCGTATCTCGGCTTTCGATGTGGTGCTCCCCAAGGGTATCCCTTTCAAAGGTCAGGTGCTGAACCAGATTGCAGCTAAGTTCCTGGATGCCACTACCGACATCTGTCCCAACTGGAAGTTGGCCACTCCCGACCCCATGGTGACCGTAGGTCTCAAGTGTGAAGGCTTCCGCGTTGAGATGATCATCCGTTCTATCCTTACAGGTTCTGCATGGCGCGAGTACAAGAATGGCTGTCGCGAGTTGTGCGGCGTGAAGTTGCCCGACGGCATGCGCGAGAACGAACGTTTCCCTGAGCCCATCATCACTCCAACAACCAAGGCTGACGAGGGTCACGACATGAACATCTCTAAGGAAGAAATCATTGCCCAGGGCATCGTTTCAGCCGAAGACTATGCCATCATGGAGGACTACACACGCAAGCTTTTTGCTCGCGGACAGCAGATTGCAGCCAAGCAGGGCTTGATTTTGGTTGACACCAAATACGAATTTGGTAAGAGAGACGGCAAGGTATATCTCATCGACGAGATCCACACCCCCGACTCAAGCCGTTACTTCTATGCCGATGGCTACGAGGAGAAGCTGGAGAAAGGTGAGCCTCAGCGTCAGCTCTCAAAGGAGTTTGTGCGCCAGTGGCTGATTGAGCATAACTTCATGAACGAGCCTGGACAGCAGATGCCCGAGATTACCGACGAGTATGCAGAGAGCGTTTCTGAGCGCTACATCGAGCTCTTCGAGCACATCGTAGGCGAGAAGTTCGACCGTGCTGCAGAGACTGGCGACATCGCTCAGCGCATCGAAAAGAACGTAACTGAATGGTTATGTACCAACAAGAAACGATAAAACCCTATCACGAGGGAGAAAAAACTACACAGGTAGAGGCGATGTTCGACAACATTGCCCCTACCTATGATACTTTAAACCACCGCCTGTCATGGGATATAGACAGAGGTTGGCGTAAGAAAGCCATCAAGACGCTGGCCCCCCACCACCCTCAATCTATCCTTGACATTGCCACTGGAACAGGAGACTTCGCCATACTATCGGCACTCATGTTGAAGCCCGCCAAACTGATTGGCACAGACATCAGCGAGGGCATGATGAAAATTGGCAAGGAGAAAGTGGAACGGATGGGGCTCAGTCAAATCATCTCGTTTGAAAAAGAAGACTGTCTGCACCTCAGCTATGAGGACAACTCATTTGATGCTGTCACTGCAGCCTTCGGCATCCGCAATTTTGCCGACCTGGACAAAGGTCTCAAGGAGATGTGCCGCGTATTGAAACCTGGCGGACACCTGTGCATCGTAGAACTGACAACACCAGTGAGTTTCCCCATGAAACAGCTGTTCCACATCTACTCGCACTCTGTGCTACCCTTCTACGGACGTTTAATCTCCAAAGACACCAATGCCTACTCTTACTTGATAAAAACGATTGAGGCTTTTCCGCAAGGCGAGCGCATGGTGGACATTCTGCAACAGGCTGGATTTGCCAATGCCTCCTTCAGGCGACTCACATTCGGCATTTGCACACTATACACAGCAACTAAGTAAAACAAGACAACAATCATGGATAAGTACGGACTTATAGGTTACCCCTTGGGACATTCGTTCTCTATCAGTTACCACAACCAGCGGTTTGCTGACGAAGGTATCAACGCCAAGTATTTCAACTTCGAAATCCCTACCATCGACGATTTGGCGGAAGTTCTGAATTCCAATCCCGACCTTAAAGGCCTTAATGTGACCATCCCCTACAAAGAAAAGGTCATGGAGTTCCTGGACTATATCAGTCCTGAGGCACGTGCCATCGGTGCCGTCAACGTGATACGAATCCTGCACGAAGGAAAGAAGACCATCCTGAAAGGCTACAACTCGGATGTGATAGGCTTCACTCAAAGCATCGAGCCTCTTTTGGAGAACTACCACTCGAAAGCACTTATCCTGGGCACTGGCGGTGCCTCAAAGGCAATTGCTTATGGCCTGAAATCACTTGGTCTGGAGTCCGTCTTTGTTAGCAGATATCAGCGTCCTGACACTATTCAATACGAAAACATCACACCCGATGTAGTCAAGGAATACAACGTCATTGTGAATTGCACGCCACTAGGCATGTATCCCAAAACCGACGAATGTCCTGATCTGCCATACGAGGCCCTGGACGAGCACAACATCCTCTATGACCTGATCTACAACCCCGACGAAACACTCTTCATGAAAAAAGGCGCAGAAAGAGGTGCCACCGTGAAGAATGGTTTGGAGATGCTGCTACTGCAGGCCTTTGCCAGCTGGGAGTTCTGGACAGGACGCGAAAAATAGAATAATTGAACGATGGAAGAAGTTTGGAGTGTCTTTTGGATTTATACCAGCACGTTCGCTGTTGCCATTTTAGGTTGCTATATGGCCGACCTGAAAACGGGCACTAATGTTGCTGCCTTAATAAAGCAAAAGAAACAAGAGCTTCTTCTCTGCGCTTCACGTTTCAACAGCAAAGTAAAATCGCTGGAGAGATCGTATAAACTGGAGTTAGACTCCCATTTTCATCAACCGACCATTTTCAGCCGACTTACTAATTCATCCAAGGAAGACATCAGACGCAGTTATGAAGCTCAGTACATGAGAGACAGGGCTGATTTCGTGCTCCAGGTGAAAGAAGTATTAAGTGGTTGGGATGCTCAAAATGTTGTCAATCGCTCCATCTCAAAAACATGGAAGCTTGTCATTGTCGTAGGACTTATCGCCCAGATGGCGGCATGTAGCTACAGCATCATCAATACGGAGATAGCACAAGAAGCCAACAAGCCGGTTGATGAGGCATGGACAGCACAAAGCATACCCATGCCACACATGACCGATGGCAGCAGATATGTATCAAACCCAGATGGCATCATCTCGCCACAAACAGAGGCTTTGATGAACAAGCAACTGAAGAAGTTGGATGACGAACTGGGCATTGAGTCGGCCGTTATCATTGTCAAGCATCTGAAAGACCAGGATATATTCCGCTTTGCACAGGATATATTTGATATATATAAGGTAGGGAAAGAGGACCGAGGACTGGTTTTTGTTTTAGCCTATCAGGACCATTTGATGCGAACCCATACAGGTCGCTCGCTGGAAGCCGATTTAACAGACATAGAGTGTTTCCAGCTTCAGGAACGCTACATCATACCCAGCATGAAGGCCGAGCAACCTGATAGCGGCATGCTCTATTGGTCGGAAGCCGTTTACAATCTACTGCAAAAGAAGGAACTGCCCAACATGGGCATACTGAGGGAGCAATACAAGGAGGCAGAGTCAGATCCCATATCGATTATCTTTACGCTCTACTTCGTATTGTTTTCCGGATGGCTCATACTGTATTACATCCTTCAAGCGCGTCATGGCTGGAACATCAAGAGCTATGCATACCACCACATACTGGCAAACCCCTTTGTCAAACAAACAAGCCAGATCGTTTTCATCCCAGGTAGTGGACGAGGAGGCTTTGGCGGAGGTGGATTCAGTGGAGGTGGTGGCTTCAGCGGAGGTGGCTTCAGCGGAGGAAGCTCTGGTGGCGGTGGCGCCACATCAAGTTGGTAAATAAATCATCTTAAATAATAACAATTATGAAAAAGAATTATGTTATTCTCATCATCGTTGCCGCAGCAGCACTAATGCTCTTTGCATGGGTAAAAGGAACATACAACGGCATGGTCTCTGCAGAAGAACAGGCTACTACAGAGTTGGCATACATCCAGTCTGCCTATCAGCGCAGAGCCGACTTGATTCCCAGCCTCGTTGAGGTGGTAAAAGGCTATGCCGCACACGAAAAGGAAACACTTGAGGGCGTAGTAAATGCGCGCTCGAAGGCCACCAGCATCACCCTTGATGCAGATAACATCAAAGCATATCAGCAGGCACAGGGCGAACTGTCGAGTGCGCTGAGTCGCCTGCTGGCCGTTCACGAGGCTTATCCTGACCTGAAGGCCAACGACAACTTCCGCGAACTACAGATACAACTGGAGGGAACTGAGAACCGCATCAACGAAGCCCGCAACAAGTACAACAATGCTGTTCAGGCATACAATATAAACATCCGTCGTTTCCCCAACAATATCTTTGCCGGTATGTTTGGTTTTGAGAAGATGGACAAATTTGAAGCTGCCGCAGGGGCAGAAAAAGCACCAGAAGTTAAATTCTAAATCATCATCAATAGATTCAATGAACAATCGCTACATGCAACGCGGAGTGAGTGCCGCAAAAGAGGACGTACACAACGCTATCAAGAACATTGATAAGGGTATTTTTCCTCAAGCTTTCTGCAAGATTATCCCAGATATTCTGGGTGGTGACCCCGAGTACTGTAACATCATGCATGCCGATGGCGCTGGCACCAAGTCTTCGCTGGCATATATGTATTGGAAGGAGACGGGCGACCTGTCCGTATGGAAAGGCATTGCACAGGATGCCATCGTGATGAACACCGATGACCTGCTCTGCGTAGGTGCCGTAGATAATATCCTCGTGTCTTCCACCATCGGACGCAACAAGATGCTGGTACCTGGCGAGGTTATTTCGGCTATTATCAATGGTACCGACGAATTGCTTTCGGAACTGCGCGAGATGGGCATTGGCATCTACCCCACTGGTGGTGAGACAGCTGATGTAGGCGACCTGGTACGCACAATCATCGTAGATTCTACGGTGACTTGCCGCATGAAACGCAGCGACGTCATCGACAACGCCAACATCCGTCCTGGTGACGTCATCGTGGGTCTCTCTTCAACCGGTCAGGCTACTTACGAGAAGCGCTACAACGGTGGTATGGGCAGCAATGGCCTTACCTCGGCTCGTCATGATGTGTTTGCAAAATATCTGGCAGAAAACTACCCCGAGAGTTTTGACCATGCAGTACCCGACGAACTGGTTTACAGTGGTAAGTATAAGCTCACAGACAGCGTAGAGGGTTCGCCTGTCAATGCAGGTCAGCTGGTTCTCTCACCTACCCGCACTTATGCGCCTGTGATCAAGAAGTTGCTCGACGAACTGCGTCCTGAGATTCACGGTATGGTGCACTGCACTGGTGGTGCACAAACTAAGGTACTGCACTTTGTCAACGACAACTGTCGCGTCATCAAGGACAACATGTTCCCCGTTCCCCCACTTTTCCGTGCTATCCACGAATGCTCAGGCACCGACTGGAAGGAAATGTATCAGGTATTCAACATGGGTCACCGCATGGAGATCTACGTACGTCCTGAGGTTGCAGACAAGGTCATCGAGATTTCAAAGTCATTCAACATCGATGCACAGGTTGTAGGTCATATCGAAGAGGGTAAGAAGAGCCTTACCATCAAGAGTGAATTCGGAGAATTTAATTACTAAATAGGAAAACTCCTTAATAATAAAGAAAGTAGGCTAGCCTTTGGTTAGTCTGCTTTTTTTTCGTAACTTTGCACCCAAATTAAAGTTTAAAGATAAAAATGGCAGAAACAACAAACAGCATTTTGCAAAAGCTGGACGGACTGGAAAGTCGATTCGAAGAGGTATCTACTCTGATTACTGACCCTGCAGTGATTGCAGACCAACAGCGATTCGTGAAACTGACGAAGGAGTACAAAGACCTGGGCGACATTATGGATGCACGCAAGCGCTACATCAACTGTCTGAACAGCATCAAGGAGGCAAAGGACATACTGGCCAATGAAGACGACCCCGAGATGAAAGAGATGGCTCGCGAAGAGCTTTCTACCAACGAGGCGTTACAGCCACAACTTGAGGAGGAGATTAAGATTGCACTGATTCCAAAGGATCCGGAAGATGCCAAAAACGTTCAGATGGAGATTCGCGCAGGAACCGGTGGCGACGAAGCCTGCCTATTCGCTGGCGACCTGTTTAAGATGTACAAGAACTACTGCGAGGCCAAGGGTTGGCAACTCAGCGTCACCGACTTCAACGAAGGCGCTGTGGGTGGCTACAAGGAAATTGACTTCGCCGTGAGTGGTGCCGACGTTTATGGTACCCTGAAATACGAATCGGGTGTTCACCGCGTACAGCGTGTACCCGTCACCGAGTCTAATGGACGTATGCAGACAAGTGCTGCCACTGTGGCCGTTCTGCCTGAAGCAGACAAATTCGAAGTACACATCAACGAAGGTGAAATCAAATGGGACACCTTCCGTTCGAGCGGTGCCGGTGGTCAGAACGTAAACAAGGTAGAATCTGGTGTACGTCTGCGCTATATGTGGAAGAATCCCAACACGGGCGAAACCGAGGAAATCCTGATAGAATGTACTGAGACACGTGACCAGCCCAAGAATAAAGAGCGCGCCCTGTCTCGTCTTTATACATTCATCTACGACAAAGAGCACCAGAAATATATGGACGACATTGCAAGTCGCCGTAAGACATTGGTGAGCACGGGTGACCGCTCAGCCAAAATCCGCACCTACAACTTCCCTCAAGGTCGTGTCACCGATCATCGTATCGGCTATACCACACACGATTTGCAGGGATTCCTGGGTGGCGACATTCAGGCCATGATTGATGCGCTGACCGTAGCTGAGAATGCAGAACGAATGAAAGAAAACGAATTATAAAAAGAATATGACTAGACAGGAACTTATCCAGCAAATAAAAGAGAAACACTCTTTTCTGTGCGTTGGTCTTGACACAGACCTAAAGAAAATCCCACAGCACTTGCTAAAAGACGAAGACCCTATCTTCGCCTTCAATAAGGCTATCATCGAAGCTACCGCCCCCTACTGCGTGGCCTACAAGCCCAATTTGGCATTCTATGAGGCCTTCGGCGTGAAAGGTATGATTTCCTTTGAGAAAACCATTTCTTTCCTCAAAGAGAATTATCCTCATCATTTTATTGTAGCAGATGCTAAACGTGGTGATATTGGCAACACATCTGCCATGTATGCGCGCACTTTCTTTGAAGAATATGACGTAGATTCTCTGACCGTTGCTCCTTATATGGGTGAAGACTCTGTTACGCCTTTCTTGGGTTATGAGGGCAAGTGGGTGATTCTGCTGGCCTTGACAAGCAACAAGGGCTCACATGACTTCCAGTTGACAGCAGATGAGCAGGGCGAGCGTCTCTTCGAAAAAGTGCTGAAGACCTCACAGAAATGGGGCAATGACGAGAACATGATGTATGTGGTAGGTGCCACACAGGGACAGATGTTTGAGGATATCCGTAAGGTGGCTCCCAGCCACTTTCTGTTGGTACCTGGCGTTGGTGCACAAGGTGGCAGCCTGCAGGAAGTATGCAAATACGGCATGAATAAGGACTGCGGTCTGCTGGTCAACTCTTCTCGTGGCATCATCTATGCTTCTCAGGACGAGAACTATGCCGAAGTAGCAGGTCAGAAAGCTAAAGAACTTCAGCAGGAGATGGCTTTAGAACTTGCAAAGATCGGCATGTAAAAAACAGATGAATGAACGAAACAAAGATCATTAATGACCCCGTATTCGGGTTTATCCAAATACCTAGAGGATTGCTTTACGGCATCGTAAAGCATCCTCTGTTTCAACGTTTAAACAGGATCAACCAGTTGGGGCTAACATCGGTAGTTTATCCTGGTGCACGGCATACGCGATTTCAGCATTCACTTGGTGCCTTCCACCTGATGAGTGAAGCCATTCTGTCGCTCCAACAGAAAGGTCATTTTATCTTTGATTCAGAAGCCGAAGCCGTAAAAGCGGCTATTTTGATGCACGACATCGGCCACGCCCCCTTTTCGCACGTATTGGAAAACACGCTTATCTCAGGTATATCGCACGAGGACATCTCACTGATGATGATGGAGCAAATCAATCGCGACATGGGCGGTCAGCTTAATTTGGCCATTTCTATTTTCAAAAACGAATATCCGAAGAAATTTCTTCATCAGCTAATATCCAGCCAACTGGACATGGACCGATTGGACTATCTGCGCCGCGACTCTTTCTTCACAGGCGTCACAGAAGGCAATATCGGTTCGGCACGAATCATCAAGATGCTGAATGTGGTTGACGATCGTTTGGTCATCGAGCAAAAAGGCATTTACTCGCTCGAGAACTACCTCACCACAAGAAGACTGATGTACTGGCAAGTTTATCTTCACAAAACCACTGTGGCTTATGAGAAAGTGTTGGTAAGCATGCTGACGCGAGCCAAAGATTTGGTGCGCCAGGGTAAAGAGGTGTTTGCATCGCCTGCCCTCGCCTACTTCCTAAACGACAACGTGGACCGTCAGTGGTTTGAAAATCATAGTGAGGCATTGTTGATGTACGAGGATCTAGACGACTCCGACATCTGGAGTGCCATGAAAGCTTGGAAATATCACGAAGACAAAATACTGTCAACATTGGCGAAAGACATGCTCGACAGATGTGTCTTCAAAGTTGAGGTTCACGAAGAACCCATATCTGAAGAAAGATTAGAAGAACTACGTACGAGTATTGCCTTGAAAATGGGTATTCCAAAAGAGGATACACACTATATGTTTAACGTCAGCGAAATACAAAAAGATATGTATTCGGTTGATGATGATTCTATAGATATTTTATACAAAGACGGCAGTATAAAAGACATCTCAGAGGCCTCTGAGATACTAAATGTAGCACTTCTTTCTAAAAAAATACGAAAATATTATCTCTGTTATCAGCGAATTCAATAAAAATGTTTATATTTGCAGTCTAATTTGAAAAACTAGTAGATATTATGGAATTTACTGCTAAACAAATAGCTGATCTAATTGGAGGACGAGTAGAAGGCAATGAAGCAGCAGCCGTCCACACTTTTGCAAAGATTGAAGAAGGACAGGAAGGAGCTATTTCATTCCTATCAAATCCCAAATACACTCATTATCTTTACGAGACTAAGTCAACCATCGTATTGGTCAACGAAGACTTGGAACTGGAGCAGGAGGTTTCTGCCACGCTTATCCGTGTGAAGAATGCCTACGAGGCCGTAGCAAAGTTGCTGCAGATTTACGAGTCTATCAAGCCTAAGAAGACTGGCATTGACTCTTTGGCTTTCGTTTCGCCCAAGGCAACTATCGGTAAGGATGTATATATCGGAGCCTTTGCTTGCATCGGTGATGGTGCGGTGATTGGCGATGGTGCCCAGATTTACCCACACGTAGTCATTGGCGACGGCGTGAAAGTTGGAGAAAAATGTCTCTTCTACCCCAATGTAACCGTATATCAAGGTTGCCGTATCGGCAATAACGTAACCATCCATGCCGGTAGCGTGATTGGTGCGGATGGCTTTGGCTTTGCTCCAAGTACAGAGGGCTACGACAAGATTCCACAGATTGGTATCGTCATCATTGAGGACAATGTAGAGATTGGTGCTAACACATGTATCGACCGCTCTACAATGGGTGCTACAGTAGTTCATAAAGGAGTAAAACTAGACAACCTGATTCAGGTGGCTCACAACTGTGAGATTGGCGAGAACACCGTTATGTCGGCACAGGTCGGCATGGCTGGTAGCACAAAGATTGGTTCTTGGTGTATGGTTGGTGGACAGGCTGGCTTTGCCGGACATATCCACGTGGCTGACAAAACTTTCGTTGGTGCTCAGTGTGGTGTCATCAGCAACACCAAGGGCAACGAGCAACTTATCGGTTCGCCCGCCATGGATCCCAAAGTATTCTTCAAGGCTTCTGCCGTAATGAAGAAACTCCCTGATATGTATCGGGAACTTAATCAACTTAAGAAAGAATTAGCAGAACTTAAAGCAAACAAATAAAGTATGAAACAGAAAACTCTTAAAGGTAGTTTCTCGCTTTGCGGAAAAGGTCTTCACACAGGTCTTAGCCTGACTGTAACATTCAACCCCGCACCAGAGAACCACGGCTATAAAATACAGCGTATTGACCTCGATGGCATGCCTATCATCGATGCCATTGCAGAAAATGTTGTTGATACACAACGTGGTACGGTATTGGGCAAAGGCGATATTAAAGTTTCTACCATTGAGCATGCTCTTTCTGCTCTTTACGCTTTGGGCGTTGACAACTGCTTGATACAGGTTAACGGTCCTGAGTTTCCTATTCTTGACGGCTCTGCCATCAAATATGTAGAGAAGATTAACGAGATAGGTATTGAGGAGCAAAATGCCCCCAAAGACTACTATGTCATTCGTAAGAAAATAGAAGTTAAAGACGAAGCCACTGGCTCGTGCATCACCATCCTTCCCGATGATGACTTCACGCTGACAGCGATGTGTTCGTTTGAATCAAAGTTCATCCACAGTCAGTTTGCCACACTCGATGACATCAAGAAGTATCCCGAGGATATTGCAGCTGCTCGCACATTCGTATTTGTACGCGACATTGAGCCCCTGCTTCAAGCCAACTTAATTAAAGGTGGAGACCTTGACAATGCCATTGTCATCTATGAGCGCCAGACCACTCAGGAGCGCCTTGACACACTGGCAGATATGCTGCACGTAGAGCATCGTGATGCCAACGAATTGGGTTATATCCAGCACAAGCCACTGGTTTGGGACAACGAGTGTACACGTCATAAGCTGCTCGATGTCATTGGCGACATGGCCTTGATTGGAAAGCCTGTAAAGGGACGTATCGTTGCTACACGTCCTGGCCATACCATTAATAATAAGTTCGCACGCGAAATGCGTAAGGAGATTCGCAAGCACGAGATTCAAGCGCCTGCCTACGATCCAAACGAAGAGCCGGTAATGGATGTCAACCGCATCCGCGAACTGTTGCCACACCGCTACCCCATGCAGCTGGTTGACAAAGTGATTGAGATTGGTCCCAATAGCATTGTTGGTGTTAAGAATATCACATCTAATGAGCCCTTCTTCACTGGTCACTTCCCACAGGAGCCCGTCATGCCTGGTGTACTGCAGATTGAAGCCATGGCACAGTGCGGTGGTCTGTTAGTTCTCAACAGTGTGGAAGAACCTGAGCGTTGGTCAACATACTTTATGAAGATTGACGGTGTGAAGTTCCGCCAAAAGGTAGTACCTGGAGACACCCTGATCTTTAAAGTTGATTTGATGGCCCCACTCCGTCATGGTATTTCTACTATGCACGGCTATGCTTTCGTTGGCGACAAGATTGTGTCAGAAGCAACTTTCACTGCTCAAATTGTTAAGAACAAGTGAAGATTTGAAGATATTTAATAATAGAACAATTTAAATAATGGCAAATCAAATACATCCCCTAGCTGTTGTCGATCCTGAGGCAAAATTGGGAGACAATAATATCATTGGTCCTTTCTGCGTGATTGACAAGAACGTAGTGATGGGCGACAATAATCACCTGCTGAACAATGTTACCATACACACTGGTGCACGTATCGGCAGCGGTAACGAGTTCTTCCCAGGTGCATCAATTTCAACTAAGCCACAGGATTTGAAGTTCAAAGGCGAGGAAACAACATGCGAAGTTGGAGACAACAACTCTATCCGTGAGAATGTTACAATCAGTCGCGGTACTGCTAGTCGTGGTAAAACCGTAGTCGGTTCAAACAACCTGCTGATGGAAAACATGCACATTGCTCATGATTGTATCATTGGTAACGGCTGTATCATTGGCAATTCCACAAAGTTTGCCGGTGAAGTTGAGGTTGATGACTGCGCTATTGTTTCTGCAGAAGTCTTGTTCCACCAGTTCTGCCGTGTTGGAGGATATGTCATGATACAAGGCGGTAGCCGTACGAGCCAGGATATTCCTCCCTATATTATTGCAGGCAAGGAACCTATCCGCTATGCCGGCTTGAACCTTATCGGTCTGCGTCGTCGCGGTTTCTCTAATGAGACTATCGATATGATTCACGACACGTATCGCATCATCTACTCTCAGGGTATCCTGAAAGAAGGTATTGCTGAGGCCCGAGCAAAATATCCCGACTCTAAAGAAGTGGATTATATCTGCTCATTCTTTGAAAATTCAAAACGAGGCGTAATTAGATAAGAAGACTTTGGCAAAAACGCTGATAGTCATCACTGGCCCAACAGCTGTCGGAAAGACTGAGTTGTGCATTGAAATTGCCAAAAGATTTGGCATTCCTATTATCAATGCTGACTCTCGACAAATATTCCGCAAGCTATCTATTGGCACTGCCGCACCTACTGAAGCACAACTTCAGCAGGTGCGACATTATTTTGTTGGCCAACTAAACCTAGAGGATTACTACAGCGCTTCTATGTACGAAGAAGATGTTTTAAAACTTCTTCAAGAACTCTTTAAAACATCTGATTATGCCCTACTCACAGGTGGCAGCATGATGTATATTGATGCCGTATGCAATGGCATTGACGACATCCCTACTGTTGACGACGAGACACGTAATCTATTGAAGCGACATCTGGCAGAGGAGGGGTTGGAAAAGCTCTGTGAGGAGTTGAAGAGTTTAGACCCAGAGCATTATGCCATCGTGGACAAACAGAATCCACGACGTGTTGTACATGCTCTGGAGATATGTCACATGACGGGACGTACTTATTCTTCATTCCGCACAAATCAGAAACGAGAGCGCCCATTTAAAATTATAAAGATCGGTCTAACAAGAGATCGTGAGGAGTTGTATAGTCGCATCAATCAGCGTGTAGATAACATGATGCAAGACGGTTTTCTAGAGGAGGCTAAAATGCTATACGCAGAGAGAGACCTTAACGCGCTAAATACCGTTGGCTACAAAGAGCTATTTACATATTTGGAAGGCACTTGGTCACTAGATGAAGCCGTAGAACGCATTAAAGGCAATACCCGAAGATATGCCCGCAAGCAACTCACCTGGTACAAGAAAGATCCAGAGATGAAGTGGTTCACACTCGACAGCAACAAACAAATTCAAAACATAGAAGACGACATTTATAATTATATCATTCAGCAATCATGAATAGAACAGAAGTCGTGAACAAGACAAAACAGATCATAGAAAAGGGGAAGTTCTACTCTAAAAAGTTTATCTCTTGGTACATTGGTATATTCAAGGGACGCCCCTGGTATATCAAAATGGTATCGACCATTGGATCCTTCATCGTTCTTATGCTGTTATACATGGGAGCTGTGGATATCAATTTATTCTGGCTGTTCGGCAAATCGCCAAGCATGTCAACGATCATAAACACTCGTCCTGCGCAAGCATCTGAGATTTACAGTGCTGATGATGTGTTGATTGGTAAATTCTTTAGCGAGAATAGAACCCCCGTCACATTTGAAGATGTCAATCCTGTATTCTGGCAAGCTCTGATTGACACCGAGGACGAGCGCTACTACCATCACTTCGGCATCGACTTCCCTGCTTTTGGCGCTGCACTAAAAGACTATGTTATTCATGGTGAAGCACGCGGTGCTTCAACCATCACCCAACAGTTGGCCAAGAACCTCTTCCGTGTTCGCACCGAATACTCTACTGGATTACTGGGAAACATTCCTGGCGTTAAGATGCTGATAATGAAGACAAAGGAATGGATTACTGCTGTTAAATTAGAGGTCTATTTCGACAAGAACGAAATACTTACCATGTATGCCAATACGGTAGATTTTGGCTCAAACGCCTATGGTATTAAGACGGCATGTAAGACTTACTTTGGCATTACACCTAAAAATCTGAAGCCAGAACAAGCTGCCATCCTGGTTGGTATGCTAAAAGCCACAACTTACTACAATCCCAGACTGAACCCACAAAATAGTTTGAATCGCAGAAATGTAGTACTTGACAACATGCTTCAGCATGGACATCTGACCAAAGAACAGTTCGACACGTTAAGCGTAAAAAACATTGATCTGGACTATTCAGTTGAAAATGCCTATGACGGACAGGCGAACTATTTCCGCGAAGCATTGGCAAGCCATCTGAAAGATTGGTGCAACGAAAATGGATATGATCTCTACACCGATGGTTTGAAAATCTATACCACCATTGACACCCGCATGCAGAAATATGCTGAGGATGCTGCCTTGGAACAAATGAAACATGTGCAGACCAGCTTTAACAATCACTGGGGCAACACCAATCCTTGGCGCGACGAACAATATAGGGAAATACCTAATTTCATTGAGAATATTGCAAAGAGAACCTCACATTACAAGGCTCTGAAAAACAAATTTCCCAATGACCCTGACTCAATTGAATACTATTTGAATCAACCTCACCCCGTAAAGCTGTTTAGCTACGATGGAGAGATTGAACGCGAAATGAGCACCATGGATAGCATCCGCTACATGGTACATTTCATGCATTGTGGATTTGTGGCAATGGAGCCACACACCGGACATATCAAAGCATGGGTTGGCGACTTGGATTTTAAATCCTGGAAATACGACAAGGTTACCGCTATGCGTCAACCTGGCTCAACCTTTAAACTCTTTGTTTATACAGAAGCTATGAACCAGGGCCTCACCCCCGTCGATACACGTACAGACACGTATCTCAGCATCAAAGTATGGGACAAAGAGAAAAATCAAGAGGTTAACTGGATGCCACACAATGCCGATGGCATCACCTCTGGAGCTGACATGCCGCTGAAAGCAGCTTTTGCCAAGAGTATCAATACGATTGCTGCAAGACTGGGACAGGAGGTTGGCATTGACAAAGTTGCAAAAACGGCTCATCGAATGGGAATCAAGAGCAATCTTCAGGTAGTACCAGCCTTAGCTCTGGGTGCTAGCGACGTAAACCTACTGGAACTGGTAAATTCGTATGCCACCATCGCCAACGACGGACAAATGCACGAACCTGTCTTTGTTACACGCATTCTGGATCGTGATGGCAACGAGATATACAAGTCAAAAGAGAAGACTCAAGAGGCTGTAAGCTATCGCAGTTCCTTCTTCATGCAACAAATGTTGATGGGAGGCTTGCACGGAACCAGTTGGGCTTTGAATCAGTATGTCAGCCAATTTACAGACACCGATTTTGGTGGCAAGACCGGAACTTCCAACAATCATTCTGATGCATGGTTTGTAGGCGTCAGTCCAAAACTTGTTTGCGGTGCTTGGGTCGGTGGCGAATACCGCGCCATTCACTTCCGCACTGGTGCACTTGGCCAAGGTGGAGTCACGGCTCTACCAATTTGCGGCAAGTTTTACAAAGCTGTTCTCAGCGATCCTGCTTTCAAAGATTATCGAACCAAGTTTAATCCTTGTCACGATAAAAATATAACTCCAAGTATGTACGAGGGAGGCTACTACTACGAGGTACCCGATAGCCTTCAAGAAGACTCGACTGCTGTCGACGAACAAATAAATGAGGATATTGATGCCACCAAAGCATCTGCAAACGAAGGAAACACCCCATCAACAACGGAATAACACCGCTACATGGAAGAACTTGACTTAGACAATAAGGAGTGGCAGGATGCCCTTCAAATTATCAATCATACCCGGTGCTCTCTTTTTCTCACAGGAAAAGCGGGCACCGGTAAATCTACGTTCTTGCGTTACGTAGCCAAACATACAAAAAAAAAGAATGTTATTCTTGCGCCAACAGGTATTGCTGCCATTAATGCTGGTGGATCCACATTACATAGTTTCTTTAAGCTACCGTTTCATCCATTGCTACCAAACGATACCAGATACGACCGTCGGCACATCAAAGAGACATTGAAATATACAAGTGAACAAAGGAAACTCATTCGCGAGATAGAACTCATCATCATCGATGAAATTTCGATGGTACGTGCAGACATCATCGACTTCATTGACAAAGTGCTACGTATCTACACCCGAAATAACGATCCATTTGGAGGCAAGCAACTTTTACTTGTAGGCGACATCTATCAGTTGGAGCCCGTTCTTAAGGAGGAGGAACGCCAATTGATGTATCCCTTCTATCCTTCGGCCTATTTCTTCAATGCAAAAGTATGGCAAAACATTCAACTTGTTAGCATAGAACTTATCAAGGTCTATAGACAAAAAGATAGCAACTTTATTGCAATGCTGGACCGCATTAGGCAGAACCAGACGACAAGACAAGATCTGGCAGTACTTAATGAAAGAGTTAAGTATGCAGAAGAAGAAAATACAGCTCAAGAGCATCGTCTATCCATTACGTTGGCTACACGCAGAGATACTGTTGACTACATCAACGAGCAACATCTTAGCAAACTTGAGGGCCAGCCAAGCGTGTTCTATGGCAATATCAAGGGAGACTTCCCTGAGTCGTCCCTCCCCACCCCCATGGAACTACAACTAAAACTTGGGGCTCAAATTATCTTTATCAAGAACGACAAGGAAAAACGATGGGTCAATGGCACTCTTGGCATCATCACTGGTATCGATGAGGAAACAGGCATCATCAGCATTGCTGACGAAGAAGGACACGACTTCGATGTAGAACGCGAGATATGGGAGAACATGCGCTATACTTTCAATGAAAAAGAGCAGAAGATTGAAGAGCAACTGCTGGGCACCTACGAACAATTTCCCATTCGCTTAGCATGGGCCATCACCGTCCATAAGAGTCAGGGCCTCACTTTCAACAGAGTATCTATAGACTTCACTGGTGGCGCCTTCGCTGGGGGACAAACCTATGTAGCCTTGTCGCGATGCACATCATTACAAGGCATTTCACTGGTGGCCCCTATTCGTCAACAAGACATCTTCGTCAGAGCCGAAGTCGTACAGTTTGCTAGACAATACAACAATCAGACATTGATCAACCAAGCCCTACAAGCAGGAAAGGCCGATCGAGAATATCGCGATGCCATCCATGCATTTGACCGCGGTGATTTCAAACGTTTTTTGGACAACTTTTTCAAAGCTATCCATAGTCGCTACGACATAGAGAAACCCAATGCACAGCGATATATACGCCATAAGCTGGAAATCATTAATAAACAGAAAGATGAAATAGCGACGCTTAAGTCACAACTAGATGCCCAACAGGCCATCTTGAGACGCTTAGCCGCAGAATATACACTACTGGGTAAAGAGTGCGAACAGGAGCACATGACAGAGGCTGCTATACGTAATTACCAGAAAGCATTAGAGCTCTATCCTGAGTGCGGGGATGCCCAACGCAGACTCAAAAAGCTCAATAAAAACAAAAAATAAGTTTTTTCACGTCTCCAAATCATAAATCAAGATATTGTGTTCCCACACAATAAAAAAAACAAAAAATAATTAAAGAAAAGTTTGGAGACTTCAAAAAAAAAACATACCTTTGTCAACGTTATCCTGAAAACAATCTTTTTACCTTAAAAGAGCTAATACCTATTGAAGATAAAGCGATTGACTGTGAAGTCCATCGCTTTCGCTTTATATATGGATTTTAAGTTAAATAATACTAATACTAATAAAAAATATCAATTATACACCTTGTATAATGGAATAAAAGCAGTACCTTTGCACCCCGAAAGAGTCCGTGGAGGCAGGGTGAAGTGTGTACGAACGTACACCGCCTTGCGGAAAAACCCCTATTTACAAATAAAAACATAATGTACGCAATTGTAGAAATTCAGGGTCAGCAGTTCAAGGCTGAGGAGGGCAAAAAGCTCTTCGTGCATCACATCAAGGATGTAGAGGCAGGCAAGACTGTTGAATTTGACAAGGTGCTGCTCGTTGATACCGACGGCGCTGTCAAGGTTGGCGCACCCACCGTAGAAGGTGCAAAGGTAGTAGTAGAAGTAGTGAACCCGCTCGTTAAGGGCGACAAGGTCATCGTTTTCAAGATGAAGCGCCGCAAGGACTTCCGCAAGAAGAACGGTCACCGCGAACAGTTCACAGAAGTAGTAATCAAGCAGGTAGTCGCTTAAAACGTAGGAGGAACAGAAAATGGCACATAAAAAAGGTGTAGGTAGTTCTAAGAACGGTCGCGAGAGTGCTGCTCAGCGACTTGGCGTTAAGATCTGGGGTGGCCAGAAAGTAGAAGCAGGCAACATTATTGTTCGCCAGCGCGGTACAAAGCACAATCCCGGTAACGGCGTTGGTATTGGTAAAGACGATACTCTGTACGCTCTCATTGATGGAACAGTTAACTTCCACAAGGGCAAGCGCGATAAGAGCGTTGTTTCAGTAATTCCAGCAGCTGAAGCTTAACCAACTTACAAACAAAAACTTATTCCAAACAAACAATAGAGCCCTGCCTTTTGGCAGGGCTTCTACTTTATATATACTTTAAAACTTAATTTCGTAAAACTTGTCCAAGGTTATAGCTTTACTGTTTTCTTAGCCACCTTACTCTCATTTTGCATACGGTCAAGAGCTGTCACCACATAGGTATAGGCTTGATTTCCGTTCTTGTAAGGAAGCTTATAAAACGTATTCGTTGTGATTGTTACGATCTTTGAAGGGTCATTGGTATTCAACTTCTCTCCTTTAGCAAAACAATATACGACATACTTTGTTGCCACATCACCCCACTGTTTGCCTTTTGGAGCAGTCCAAAACAGCACATAACCATCCTGAGTCCAAACTGGCTTTACTTTACGAGGTTTACCGGGTGCCTTCTTATCCAAAAATGGCATCTCTGGTTGTAGTGCAGGATAGCGCCAGTAATTCTGACGAAGCTGAGTGGCATAGTTTCCCGTATTATCTACAGCAGCTTTAGCATACCACAAAACCGTTCCTTTCACGTTGCGCATTTGCTGGTGCAGACGCTGCTTAGCAGGTTGCTGATTAAAATTCGGATCACTTGGGTCTGCATGTTTTACGGTTCTTTCAATATCCTCACCAATAAACAGGGGACGTCCTCCTGCATACTGATTCCACCAGCGAATCAATGTATCATAGTCAGATGCACGATTTCCAATCTCCCAATAAATCTGAGGTACACAATAGTCCAACCAGCCATTATTAATCCATAATAACACATCTGCATATAGATCATCATAGTTCTGCAGACCATTGGTGTTACTACCGATAGCAGCATTTTTCTTGTTACGATAGATGCCGAATGGTGAGATACCCACTTTTACCCATGGCTTCGTTTCGTGAACTGTTTCATAGAACTGCTTGATAAATAGGTTCACGTTATATCTTCGCCAATCTCCACGGTCCATGATTCCATTTGAATGCTGACGATACTGTGCATCATCAGGGATAATCTGGCCTGGGGCAGGATAAGGATAGAAATAGTCGTCCATATGGATACCGTCGATATCATAACGCGAAACGATATCCTTTGCCACCATACAGATAAAGTCGCGGTTCTCTGGGATGCCAGGATTCAGAATCTTCAGCCCATCGTAATCAAAGCAACGCTCAGGGTGCTGAATAGCCACATGACTCGTAGCAAGAGCTGTAGTACCCTTCGTCTTAGCACGATAAGGATTAATCCAAGCATGCAACTCCATACCACGAGCATGACACTGGTCAATCATCCACTGCAGAGGATCCCAATAAGGACTAGGAGCCTTACCCTGCTGTCCTGTGAGAAAACGACTCCACGGTTCGAATTTGCTTGGATAGAGCGCATCGCACTCAGGACGAACCTGGAAGATGATGGCATTCACACCATCCTTTTGCAGTTCGTTCAACTGGTAAACCAGGGTCTCCTGCATTTTCTTAGTGCCCATGCCCTGAAACTGGCCGTTGACACATTGTATCCAGGCACCACGAAATTCCCTTTTCTGTTGTGCATTTGCCGTTGATGTCAGCAGCAAAGCAAGTAGTAATAGTATGTTTCTCATTTTATAAACTGATATATATCCTTTGTCCAGTCTGCCCCATTCTCAGGGCAGAACGTTTTGATACCCATCTGGCTGGCAGCAGCCACGTTGCGCGGACTATCATCAAGAAACAAGCATTCAGATGGTCTTAACTGCTCGGCTATCAGCAATCTACCGAATATCTCGGGATTTGGTTTCATCAACTTCATACGATAGCTCAAATATAAGTTATCGAAATAGTAGTCCACACTATGACCACGACCGTCAAACTTCTCCGAACCGACCCACTCCATCATGTAGGGATTGGTGTTAGAAAGCAGCAGCAGTCGATAGCCCTCCTGACGAAGACGTATCAGAGCCTCCAGATTACGTGCCGGCAGCTCTTTCGCATAGCCTTGCCATGCATAGGCACATTGTTCATGAGTCACCTCATTGCCCACCAGTTTAGAGAGTTCCAGACGAAACGTCTCCGCATCTATTCTACCACCTTCCAAGTCTCCAAAGATTCCCTCTTGCGTGTAGGCATCCAGTCGTTGCGCAGCATCTTTCAGTCCCAGGGCTTCAAACCTCCTGATGGCTTGCGACTGATCCAAAGTGATGACAACACCACCGAGGTCAAAAATAATGTTTTTAATCATTCAAACAAGTTTGGTTTATTACGCCGTGCCTCCTCTAAAGAGAGCAACTGCTGTTGTTCGTTATTATATTGTTCGCGCATGTGTTCGTATTCCTCATTTAGCTCTTCGGAATAAGCCTTTGCCTCTTTCATCAGTCGCTGCGCCACAATAGGATTCTGAGAGGCATCCTTTAACCATACCACAGGACCGCCATAGACCGGGGCAATCTTCAGCGCCACATGCAGTTCACTAGTGGTCGCGCCACCTATCATGATGGGGATATCAAGACCAGCCTTGCGCAGTTCCTTGGCAACATTCACCATTTCTTCCAGACTAGGGGTTATCAGTCCAGATAGACCTATCATATCCACCTGTTCATCTATGGCTTTCTGAACGATCTGGTCGGCAGGCACCATCACGCCCATATCAATGACTTCATACCCATTGCACGCCATGATAACACTTACGATATTCTTTCCTATGTCGTGTACATCGCCCTTAACCGTGGCCAAAAGTACTTTTCCCGACTTCGTTGAATTGCCTTGCTTTCCAGAATCAATGAAAGGTTGCAGTATTTCCACGGCTTGCTTCATAGTTCTAGCCGTCTTTACGACCTGAGGCAAGAACATCTTTCCTTGACCAAAACGTCGTCCTACCTCGTTCATGCCAGCCATCAAGGGTCCTTCAATGATGTCCACCGCCCGAGGATATTTTGCGACAGCCTCTTGTAAATCAGCAGCCAGTGTCTCGTTAGTACCACGAATAAGCGCCTCTTGTAATCGCTCCTCCACAGTGCGCTGTTCCTGAACAGCCGCTTGTGTCTTTTCGCTGCCTTGTACAGTCTCTTTATTGGCTGCATATTCCGAGTTCAATAGGCGTTCGGCAGCATCCTGACGGCGATTCAGGACCACATCTTCAAGCAACTCTAAGAGATCTTCTGGTATGTCGTCGTAAGTAACCTTCGTAGAAGGGTTTACGATACCAAAGTCCATGCCTACATGAATGCCGTGATAGAGGAATACGGCATGCATTGCCTCACGAATATAATTGTTGCCACGAAACGAGAACGAGAGATTGCTCACGCCTCCACTGACATGCGCACCAGGCAGGTTCTTTTTAATCCATTCTGCTGCTCTTATAAAATCGAGCGCATATGCATTATGTTCCTCCATACCGGTAGCCACTGCCAACACATTAGGGTCGAAGATAATATCTTGTGGAGCGAATGCCAACCTTTCGGTCAAGAGACGATAGGCTCTCTCGGCAATTTCCAATCGACGTTCGTAGGTCGTAGCCTGCCCCTTCTCGTCGAAACACATTACGACGACAGCGGCACCCATACGCTTCACATCAGCAGCATGACTCAAGAACACCTCCTCGCCCTCTTTCAGCGAAATACTGTTCACGATGCTTTTGCCTTGCACACACTTCAAACCCGCCATGATGACATCCCATTTACTGGAGTCAATCATCACAGGCACACGAGCAATTTCCGGTTCTGAGGCTATCAAATTAAGAAACATCACCATTTCGGCTTTTGCATCCAAAAGGGCATCGTCCATATTGATATCCAGCACCATTGCTCCATCTTCTACCTGCTTGCGCGCTATCTGCAGTGCCTCATCGTAGTTCTTTTCTTTTATCAGTCGCAGAAACTTGCGCGAGCCTGCCACATTACAGCGCTCACCCACATTGGTGAAAGCCATTGGCTCGAGCAGATCGAGACCCGAAAGTTGGATTTTACCAGATTTTGGAGCTGGCTGACGGGGCGTCTTTCCCACTGTTAGGGGCACGTATTCACGGATAAAATCTGGCGTCGTTCCGCAACAGCCGCCAACGATGTTTAACAATTCCTCATCAATAAACTCAGCTATCTGGGGAGCCATCGACGTGGGTGTCTCATCATAAAGGCCCAAAGAATTGGGAAGACCCGCATTGGGATAGGCACTGACATAATAAGGGGCTCTGCGTGCCAGTTCCTTCAGATAAGGTTTCATCTGGCGAGCGCCAAACGAGCAGTTGAGTCCTATGCTGAAAATGGGATATGAAGAAACCGAAGCCATAAAGGCATCCAACGTTTGTCCACTCAGCGTACGACCTGCAGCATCACTGACAGTCACCGAGAGCATAATGGGAATGTCGCGACTACCACGAGCTTGAACAGCAGCATCGATGGCAACCTTCGCATTCAGTGAGTCAAAGATGGTCTCTATGAGCAACAAATCCACCCCACCCTCTATGAGTCCTTCTATCTGTTCGGTATAAGCCTCAAACAGCTCATCATAGGTCAGTTCGCGGCGTGCCGGATCCGACACATCGGGCGACATTGAGCACGTCTTATTGGTGGGTCCAATAGAGCCAGCCACAAAGCGTGGCTTATCTAGCGTTGAGAACGCGTCAGCACACTGGCGAGCCAAACGGGCGCCAGCAATATTCATCTCTTTTGAGTATGATTGTAGATGATAGTCACTTTGCGAGATACGTTGAGCATTAAACGTATTGGTGGTGATTATATCAGCTCCAGCTTCAAGGTATCGTCGGTGAATATCGGCTATCACGTCAGGGCGCGTCAAGCAGAGCACATCATTATTGCCCTTCAGTTGCCCTTCGATGTCCTGAAAACGTTCTCCTCTAAAGTCTTTCTCGTCAAGTCCATACTCCTGAACAACGGTTCCCATAGCACCGTCGAGCACCAGTATTCGTTTAGTTATTTCGTTGTGTATCATTTATATACTTTCATTGCGCGATCCATTTCGCGTCTGTCTTCCTTCTCTTTCAGCGTCTGGCGTTTGTCATAGGCTTTCTTACCTTTACACAAAGCCAAATCCATCTTAGCGCGACCATTATCATCGATAAACACCAAGGTTGGCACGATGGTGTATCCTGTCTGCTTAGTTGCGCTCTCCAGTCTGTTGATCTCACGGCGTGTCAGCAACAGCTTGCGGTCACGCTTCTGTTCATGGTTATTATATGAACCATAGAAGTAAGGACTAATAGACATTCCTTTCACCCACAGTTCGCCGTGAATAATCGTACAATAAGTATCTACCAAGCTTGCTTTTCCTGCTCTTATAGACTTAATCTCTGTGCCCGTAAGAACAATACCGGCCGTAAACTCTTCTATAAAGAAGTACTCGAAAGCCGCTTTCTTGTTTTTTATCTGCACGGGACTCTTTTTACGGAGTTCCTGTTCTTGCTTATTCATTCTACTGTTGCAAATTTCTCAATGTTCTCATCCACATAGTGGGCAATCTGCTCTGTCCACATCTCTTCATTTTCTACAAACATATCATCGTAGTCGTCGAACTGTGGATACTGTTCAAAGAGTGCCATAAATTCCTCATCACTGCAGTCGGCCTCCAGCGCTTCGCGGTTTTCCAACCACAGCGTATGCACCTCGTAAAGCATCTTCGACAGGTCGCGCATATGCCACATCTTATTAAGCGCCTTAGCAAAGGGATTCTTGAAAATGAAAGGTCCGTAGCCATTGTGTATCAACTGTACGAAACCACCATCCATCACTTCCTGATGCAACGTATCCCAGCAAAGCAGCGTCATCTGGTCGGCATTCAATTCCTGAATAGCTTCAGCACTTGGTTCGCCTCCAACAGCCTCGCGCAGGGCGTCAATAAAAACCTGCAAGAAAGCATCCATTCCTTCAAGAGCAGCATTGCTCAAATCGGCATCTTTTACGATAATCTGTTTCATAGTGCAAAGGTAATATTAATTTTCGGAACCACCAAATTTTTTCACGCACCCGTGAAACATCAAGCCTGTAGAACTTGTTATCTTAGAAAAGCACCGACTAAAGCAAAAGCCAAAGCTAGGGCACACAAAAAGTGGAAATAACATGGATATTTATTTAAAAGTCATTAAAGACATAAAGAAAGAACTATTGACAGCTAAAAGGGTTCGAATAAGACAACAAAAGCGGCCAAACAAGGAGACAAGACGGCAACTATTACAAGCCAAAAGTGATTGAATAACCACACAAAACATATTAAGCAATATAGCAAAACAACAGATATACCCCCCTACCTCACTTCTCAAAACAGAGAACAACACAAAGAAAGTTTTCTTTACACTTTTCAATAACTCAGTTTCACAAAAAACCTCTCATTTTCCTTTATTCTGCACAGAAGTAGCAACAAACGGATATTGTTAAAATAAACAATAAGGAGTAAAAAACACATGAATATATTTGGCTAATTTAAAAGAATGTTGTAATTTTACACCCAAATTTGGAAACCTACAACAGATTTTATTATAATTAAAACCCAAAACCAATGAAAGCATTAAAAGCTAGTTTGTTCGGACTCGGCGCATCGATGGCGCTCGCGTTTTGTGCATGTAGTGGCAGCCAAGAAGCTGCAAATCTGACTGTTTCGGGACTGAACCCTGAAAAGTTTGACACCGTAATCAACGAGAAACCCGTGAAACTCTACACCCTTGTCAACGAGAATGGTGTGGAGGCATGTATCACCAATTTTGGTGCCCGTCTGGTTTCATTGATGGTCCCTGATCGTGACGGCAAGCTCACCGACGTCGTTTTAGGCTACGACAACATTGCCCAGTATGCCGACGCAGAAAAATTCGGTAGCGACTTTGGCGCCTCTATTGGTCGCTATGCCAACCGCATCAAGAACGGTCAGTTCTGCATTGGCGACTCTACCATTCAGTTGCCCCAGAACAATTTCGGCCATTGCCTGCACGGTGGTCCCACCGGATGGCAGTATCAGATTTTCGATGCCGAGCAGATTGACTCTACCACATTGAAACTCACACTTGTCAGCCCCGATGGCGACAACAACTTCCCCGGCGAGGTAAAAGCCACCGTCACCTACACGCTGACCAGTGACAACGCCATTGACATCAAGATGGAGGCCGAGACCGACCAGCCCACTATTGTCAATATGACTAACCACTCTTACTTCAACCTGAACGGCGATCCCACTCAGCCCGCAATGGATATGGAGTTGTATATCAATGCAGACAAGTTCACACCTGCCGACTCTACCTTTATGCCTACTGGCGAAATCTGTGAGGTAGCCGGCACACCTATGGATTTCCGCACAGCCCATGCCATCCAGGACTCTCTGCGCATGGACTTCGAGCAGGTAAAGTTTGGCAATGGCTTCGACCACAACTGGATTCTGAACACCTATAAGGACGGTAAGGGCGACGACACACAGGTTGCTGCATCACTCTACTCTCCAAAGACTGGAATTCTGCTCGAGGCCTTCACCAACGAGCCCGGCATGCAGGTTTACACTGGCAACTTCCAAGGCATCAACGGCGAGCAGGACAAGGTTCGCAAGGGTGGCGTGAAGTACCCACAGCGTCCTTCTGTATGTCTTGAGAGTCAGAAGTACCCCAACTCACCCAACCATCCCGAGTGGCCAAGTCCATTCCTGAATCCTGGTGAGAAGTACTACAGTCACTTGGTATTCAAGTTCTCTGTGAAATAAGGGAGTCTCGAAAAACTACAAACAAACTAACTACAATAATTACTAATACAACTATGAATTGGAGTTCTCATGAATTTATATGGCTCGACTGGACCATTCTTGCCGTCGGCCTTTTAGGAGTAGTGGCAGCCGTATGGTATGCTATTTGGAAAGATAAGAAAGCGCAGCAGGGTGAAGACTCATCTGCCTACCTTTTTGGTAAAGGCGAGCCTTGGTACGTGATCGGTATGGCCATTTTCGCAGCCAATATCGGTTCCGAACACCTTGTTGGTTTGGCTGGTACTGGTGCTAAAGACGGTGTGGGTATGGCCCATTGGGAGATGCAGGGTTGGATGATCCTCATCCTGGGTTGGCTGTTCGTGCCCTTCTACCAGTTGCTAATCAACAAGATGGGTAAGATTATCACCATGCCCGACTTCCTGAAGTTCCGCTACACCCAGCGCACAGGTTCATGGCTCAGCATTATCACACTGGTGGCCTACGTACTGACAAAGGTTTCAGTCACAGCCTTCACTGGTGGTATCTTCTTCAAATTCCTCTTGGGTATCCCCTTCTGGTATGGCGCCATCGGACTGATTGTCATCACAGCCGTGTTCACCGTGTTTGGTGGCATGAAGGGTGTCATGACCCTCTCTACCATCCAGACCCCGATTCTTATTATCGGTTCTTTCCTTGTTCTCTTCCTCGGACTGTCGGCATTGGGCGATGGCAGCATTGTTGCTGGTTGGGAAAACATGATGGCTGCATGTAATGCTGCACACGATGGTTTCGGAACTACTCACATGTTTCACACCGAACCTGGCGATCCCATGTATCCTCAGTTCCCTGGCTATGTAGTGTTCCTCGGTGCCTCAATCATTGGTTTCTGGTACTGGTGTACAGACCAACACATCGTTCAGCGTGTACTGGGTCAGGTGCCTGGCGAGGACAACGCAGAGGTTATCAAGCGTGCCCGTCGCGGCACCATTGCAGCAGGTTTCTTTAAGATTCTGCCTTGCTTCATGTTCCTCATCCCTGGTATGATTGCCTATGCACTCTCACAGAATCCCGATAGCGGCATCGTGATGGATATCACCAACCACGAGTCAACTGACGGTGCCTTCGCCATGATGGTGAAAAACATTCTGCCTGCAGGTGTCAAGGGTATCGTGACCATCGGTTTCGTTTGCGCGCTTGTAGCTTCGCTGGCAGCCTTCTTCAATAGCTGTGCCACCCTCTTCACCGAGGACTTCTACAAGCCCATGAAGAAAGGTATGAGCGAAGCCCACTACGTATTCGTAGGTCGAATGGCAACCGTTGTTGTCGTACTACTGGGTCTGGCCTGGATGCCTATCATGATGAACATGGGCAACCTTTATTCTTACCTGCAGGACATCCAGTCACTTATTGCTCCCGCTATGGTAGCTGTCTTCACGCTGGGTATCTTCTCTAAGAAGATTACACCAAAGGCAGGTGAGTGGGGCTTGATTGGCGGTTTCCTCATTGGTATGCTGCGCTTGGTGACCAACGTAGTCACTGATTCAGGTAAAGCCGTGATGGACGGCGCCTTCTGGGAGAACACTGCATGGTTCTGGCAGACCAACTGGCTCATCTTCGAGTGCTGGCTGTTGGTATTCATCATCCTGCTGATGGTAGTTGTCAGCTGCTTCACACCAGCTCCTTCTAAGGCACAGGTTGATGCCATCACCTTCTCTTCAGACTTCAAGAAATCTATCAAGGAGAGCTGGGGTGCATGGGACATTATTGGCACGTTGGTTGTAATTGGCCTCTGCGCTTGTTTCTATGTATATTTCTGGTAATAAAAGAAGAACGCAATGACATTCTATCAAGAACATGCTAAAGCCTGGGTGTCAGTAGACTGTATCATCTTTGGTTTCGAGAATGGCAAGCTGAAAGTACTCATAGGTCGTCGTAAGATGGACCCGGGTCGTGGCGAATGGAGCCTCTACGGAGGCTTCGTTGGCCCCGACGAAAGTATCGACGACTGTGCAGCCAACACGCTTTACGAACTGACAGGACTCAACAAGCTTTATATGCGCCAGGTAGGTGCCTTTGGTGCTGTAGATCGTGATCCTGGCGAGCGCGTTATCTCAATTGCTTACTACGCACTTATCAACGTCAAGGACTACGACGAGAAGCTTCGTTTGGAACACGACGTGGAATGGGTGGACATCAACGAGTTGCCTCATCTTTATTCCGATCACAACGAGATGGTGGACAAGGCACTCCGCATGATGCGACAGAAGATCAAGACTGAGCCCATCAGTTTCCGTCTGCTTCCCCCGCTCTTTACGCTCACCCAGCTGCAGAAGCTCTACGAGGCCGTGCTAGGAGAAGAGATTGACAAGCGCAACTTCCGCAAGCGCATCAAGGATATGGACTTCATCGAGAAGACCGAACTCATCGACAAGGTGACATCTAAACGCGGTGCAGCCCTCTATCGATTCAACAAGAAGGCTTACTCGGAAGATCCAAACTTCAAACTATAACGAACAGAACAAATAGAGGTTTCCTCATTATTTAAACGTACAACAAACATGTTAGAATCACTAAAACAAAAAGTATTTAAGGCCAATCTTGACCTTGTTAAGCAAGGCTTAGTCATCTTCACATGGGGTAACGTATCTGGTATCGACCGCGAGAAAGGTCTTGTTGTCATCAAGCCCAGTGGCGTGAGCTACGACGAGATGAAGGCTGAAGACATGGTGGTCGTAGACCTCGAGACAGGCAAGGTGGTGGAAGGCGAACTCAATCCTTCGAGCGACACGCCCACACACCTTATATTATATAAGGCATTCCCCAATATCCAGGGCGTGGTTCACACCCACTCTACCTATGCCACAGCCTTTGCGCAGGCTGGTCGCGACATTCCCAACATTGGCACCACTCATGCCGACTATTTCTATCAGGACATCCCCTGCACACGCGATATGACTGAAGCCGAGGTAAAAGGACTGTACGAGTTGGAGACGGGCAACGTGATTGTAGATGAGATACTGAACATCCGCAAGATCAACCCCGATCACACACCCGCTGTGCTGGTGAAGAACCATGGTCCGTTCTCATGGGGTACATCACCCGACAACGCCGTTTACAACGCCAAGGTGATGGAGCAGTGCGCCAAGATGGCCTTCATTGCATTCTCAGTGAATCCCAATCTCACCATGAACCCACTCCTGGTAGAGAAGCACTACATGCGCAAGCACGGTCCTAACGCCTACTATGGCCAGAAGGGCCAGAAGCATTAAGCTACAATAAAGACAAACGAAACAGCTACTTTGTTAATTCAATAAGCTACTTATTATTAATCAAATAAGCTACTAATTATTAATTAAAAACTAACAATATTATGATTAAAGCATTTGACAATTTCGAGATTTGGTGGGTAACTGGCGCTCAGCTCCTTTACGGAGGCGACGCTGTAGTTGCAGTCGACGGACACTCAAAAGAGATGGTTGACGGCCTGAACAAGAGCGGCAACATTCCCGTTAAGATTGTATATAAGGGCACAGCCAACAGCTCTAAAGAGGTAGAGCAGATCATGCTGGCTGCCAACAACGACGAGAAGTGCGTAGGTATCATCACATGGATGCACACCTTCTCGCCCGCCAAGATGTGGATCAAGGGCCTGCAGCAGTTGCAGAAGCCTCTGTGCCACTTCCACACCCAGTATAATGCCGAGATACCCTGGAGCGACATTGACATGGACTTCATGAACCTGAACCAGAGTGCTCATGGTGACATCGAGTTCGGCCACATCTGCACTCGCATGCGCGTTGCTCGCAAGGTGGTTTGCGGCTACTGGAAAGACGAGAAGGCTCAGAAGCAGATTGCCGTTTGGGCTCGCGTAGCAGCTGGTGTTGCTGATGCTCACAATGTGCGCTGTCTGATGTTCGGTATGAACATGAACAACGTAGCTGTGACCGATGGCGACCGTGTAGAGTTTGAGCAGCGTCTGGGTTACCACGTTGACTACTACCCCGTTAGCTCACTGATGGAGTACTTCAAGAAGGTGACCGATGCCGAGGCCGACGCCCTGGTTGAGGAGTATAAGAAACTCTACACCATCAAGATCGATGAGAGCGGCGAGCAGGTTTACTGGGAGAAGGTGAAGAACGCTGCCAAGGCCGAGATTGCTCTGCGCCGCGTGCTGAAGGATGAGGGTGCTACTGCCTTCACCACCAACTTCGACGACCTGGGCGATGCCAACATCGACGATCCTAACTTCTGCGGTTTCGACCAGATTCCCGGTCTGGCCTCTCAGCGCCTGATGCAGGAAGGCTACGGTTTCGGTGCCGAGGGCGACTGGAAGACAGCTTGCCTCTATCGCACACTGTGGGTGATTCAGCAGGGTATGCCTACCGGCTGCTCGTTCCTCGAGGACTACACCCTCAACTTTGCCGGCGACAAGAGCTCATGCCTGCAGAGCCACATGCTCGAGGTATGTCCTCTCATTGCTACCGACAAGCCCAAACTCGAGGTTCACTTCCTCGGCATCGGTATCCGCAAGCAGCAGACCGCCCGTCTGGTGTTCACTTCAAAGACCGGTGCAGGTATCAAGGCTACTGTTGTTGACCTGGGCAACCGCTTCCGCCTGATTTCTCAGGAGGTAGAGTGCATCGAGCCCAAGCCCATGCCTAAGCTCCCCGTGGCTTCAGCCCTGTGGATTCCTCAGCCCAGCTTCGAGGTTGGCGCTGCCGCATGGATCCTGGCTGGTGGTACTCACCACAGTGCTTTCTCTTATGACATCAACGAGGAGTACTGGGAAGACTTTGCCGAGATGCTGGGCATCGAGTATGTGAAGATCAACAAGCAGACAAATATTGCTGATTTCAAGCAGACTCTGCGCAACAACGAGGTTTACTTCATGCTTAACAAGGCATTGAAATAATATTATCTGAGCACGAAGAAACGAAGAGACAATGGGGCTTCACCACTGAGGCATCCTGCCACCTTCGTTCCTTCGTGCCTTTGTTTTCTACAAAAAACTATCATCGCTATGACACCAAAACAAACGATCGAAGCAGGCAAGACCATCCTCGGCATCGAGTTCGGCTCTACCCGCATCAAGGCCGTTCTCATCGACGAGAACAACAAGCCTATAGCACAAGGCTCACACGAGTGGGAAAACCAACTGGTAGATGGTCTCTGGACCTACTCTACCGAAGCCATTTGGTATGGTCTGCAGGACTGCTACGCCGAACTGCGCAAGGACGTGCTGAAGCAGTACGACTGCGAGATTGAGAGCCTGGCCGCCATTGGCTTCAGCGCCATGATGCACGGCTACATGGCTTTCAACGAGAAGCAAGACATCTTGGTGCCCTTCCGCACTTGGCGCAACACCAATACGGGCAAGGCTGCAGCTAAGCTCTCTGAGCTTTTCAACTACAATATCCCCCTGCGCTGGAGCATTAGCCACCTCTATGAGGCCATCCTCGACAATGAGGAGCACGTGGGCGACATCAAGTACCTCACCACCCTCGCCGGCTATGTTCACTGGCAGGTGACGGGTCAGTTCGTACTGGGCGTGGGCGATGCATCAGGCATGATTCCCGTTGACCCCAAGACCAAGACCTACGACGCCACGATGGTCAAGAAGTTCGACGAACTCATCGCTCCAAAGGGCTTCTCGTGGAAACTGCTCGACATTCTGCCTAAGTCGCTCAACGCAGGTGAGAATGCCGGTTTCCTGACTCCCGATGGTGCCAAGAAACTCGACGTCTCTGGCCACCTGAAGGCCGGCATCCCCGTTTGTCCTCCCGAGGGCGACGCAGGCACCGGCATGGTAGCCACCAATGCAGTGAAGCAGCGCACGGGTAACGTATCTGCCGGCACCTCGTCATTCTCAATGATTGTACTCGAGAAGGAGCTCTCCAAGCCCTACGAGATGATCGACATGGTGACCACACCCGATGGTTCACTCGTGGCCATGGTTCATTGCAACAACTGCACCAGCGACATCAACGCCTGGGTGGGCCTGTTCAAGGAGTACCAGCAGTTACTGGGCATCCCCGTAGATATGAACGAGCTCTATGGTAAGCTGTTCAACCGCGCCCTCGAGGGTGACACCGACTGTGGTGGACTGATGGCCTACAACTACGTCTCTGGCGAGCCCGTGACGGGACTCTCTGAGGGTCGCCCCATGTTCATTCGTTCTGCTAATGATAAATTCAATCTGGCCAACTTCATGCGTGCCCACCTTTATGGTGCCATTGGTGTGCTGAAGATTGGCAACGACATCCTGTTCAAACAAGAAAACATCAAGGTGGACCGCATCACCGGTCATGGTGGCTACTTCAAGACCGCTGGTGTGGGTCAGCGCATGCTGGCTGCTGCCCTCAACAGCCCCATCTCTGTGATGGAGACTGCTGGAGAAGGCGGTGCCTGGGGTATTGCCCTGCTGGCAGGCTTCATGGTGAACAACGCCCAGAAGCTTTCGCTGGCCGACTATCTTGAGACCGTTGTCTTTGCTGGCAACAAGGGTGTCAGCATTGCTCCCACGGCCGAGGATGTGGCTGGTTTCGAGCGCTATATCGAGAATTACAAGCGTTGTCTGCCCGTGGAGCAATGCGCCGTTGACAACAAGAAATAACGCATTATCGCAGTCATTTCTTTGTCTATTCAACAATTTTGCTTAACTTTGCAGACAAATTAGACATTTATTCATTATAGTATTATGAACGACAACAAGATTATGAACCTTGCAGCGGACAACATCCGCATCCTTGCTGCATCTATGGTCGAGAAAGCCAAGAGTGGACACCCCGGTGGTGCCATGGGTGGTGCCGACTTCATCAACACCCTCTACAGCGAGTTCCTGGTCTATGACCCCGAGAACCCCACATGGGAGGGTCGCGACCGTTTCTTCCTGGATCCTGGTCACATGGCACCCATGCTCTACTCTCAGCTGGCCCTCATCGGCAAGTTCAGCATCGACGACCTGAAAAACCTGCGCCAGTGGGGCTCTGTAACCCCTGGCCACCCCGAGCGCGAGATTGAGCGCGGCATCGAGAACACCTCTGGTCCTCTGGGCCAGGGCCACTGCTTCGCCGTTGGTGCTGCCATCGCTGCCAAGTTCCTGAAGGCTCGTCTGGGCAACGTCATGAATCAGACCATCTATGCTTACATCAGCGATGGTGGCGTGCAGGAGGAGATCTCACAGGGTGCTGGCCGTATTGCCGGCAATCTGGGCTTGGACAACCTCATCATGTTCTACGACGCTAACGACATCCAGCTCTCTACCAAGACCGAGGTGGTGACCTCTGAGGATACCGCCAAGAAGTATGAGGCATGGGGATGGTACGTACAGACCATCGATGGTAACAACGTAGATCAGATTCGCGAGGCCATCAAGAAGGCACAGGCCGAGACCGCTCGCCCCAGCCTGATCATTGGCCACTGCGTGATGGGTAAGGGTGCCCGCAAGGCCGACAACTCATCATACGAGAGCAACTGCGCCACCCACGGTGCACCACTTGGTGGCGATGCATATATCAACACCATGAAGAACTTGGGTGCTGATCCCGAGAATCCCTTCCAGATCTTCCCCGAGGTACAAGAGCTCTATGCTAAGCGTGCTGAGGAGCTGAAGAAGATCGTGGCCGAGCGCTATGCCGAGAAGGCTGCTTGGGCCAAGGCCAACCCCGAGAAGGCTGCTCAGCTGGAAGAGTGGTTCAGCGGCAAGGCTCCTAAGATTGACTGGAGCAAGGTAGAGCAGAAGGCTGGCGCTGCCACCCGTGGCGCTTCGGCTACCGTACTGGGCGTACTTGCCGAGCAGGTGCCCAACATGATCTGTGCTTCTGCCGACCTGTCTAATTCAGACAAGACCGATGGCTTCCTCAAGAAGACCCACGACATCGTTCGCGGTGACTTCAGCGGAGCATTCTTCGAGGCCGGTGTTGCCGAGCTCACCATGGCTTGCTGCTGCATCGGTATGGCTCTGCACGGTGGTGTCATCCCCGCTTGCGGCACCTTCTTCGTGTTCTCCGACTACATGAAGCCCGCCGTACGTATGGCTGCCCTGATGGAGCTGCCCGTGAAGTTCATCTGGACCCACGACGCCTTCCGCGTTGGTGAGGACGGACCTACCCACGAGCCCGTAGAGCAGGAGGCACAGATCCGCCTGATGGAGAAACTGAAGAACCACCACGGCAAGAACTCCGTATTGGTAGTTCGTCCTGCCGATGCCGAGGAGACCACCGTTTGCTGGCGCATGGCTATGGAGAACATCGATACGCCTACAGCGCTTATCTTCTCACGTCAGAACATCGACATGCTGCCCGCTGGCAACGACTACACACAGGCCACCAAGGGTGCCTATGTCGTAGCTGGTTCAGACGAGGACTACGATGTCATCCTGCTGGCTTCAGGTTCAGAGGTTTCTACCCTCGAGGCCGGTGCACAGCTGCTGCGCAAGGATGGTGTGAAGTGCCGCATCGTCAGCGTGCCTTCTGAAGGTCTCTTCCGCTCACAGAGCAAGGAGTATCAGCAGAGTGTGCTGCCCGCTGGCAAGAAGAAGTTCGGCCTCACCGCCGGTCTGCCCGTCAACCTCGAAGGCCTTGTTGGTGCCGACGGTTGCGTATGGGGCTTGGAGAGCTTCGGTTTCTCTGCACCCTACAAGGTACTCGACGAGAAACTCGGCTTCACAGGCGAGAATGTATATAATCAGGTAAAGAAACTCCTGGCTTAATATCATTAATCCACAAAGAGATACAGGGGGCACAGAGTGCGACTACAAGCCAATCTCTGTCCGCCTGTGTCTCTCTCTTTTTTATAATTTAATACCTATTGCTTATGGAAGTAAAGACTGTTGGCGTAGCCTGCGACCACGCAGGTTTTGCACTCAAGAAGTTCGTACTCGAGTATCTCGAGGAGAAAGGTTACCCCTACAAGGACTACGGCACCTATAGCGATGCCAGCGTAGATTATCCCGACTTTGGCCATGCCCTGGCCGAGGGCATCGAGCGTGGCGAGGTATATCCAGGCATAGCCATCTGCGGCAGTGGCGAGGGCATCTCTATGACGCTCAACAAGCACCAGCAGGTACGTGCTGGTCTCTGCTGGATTCCCGAGATAGCCCATCTCATTCGTCAGCACAACGATGCCAACGTGCTGGTGATGCCCGGTCGCTTCATCGACAACAACATGGCACGCAAGATCATGGACGAGTTTTTCAGCGCCACCTTCGAAGGTGGTCGCCACCAGAAGCGCGTCGACAAGATTGCGATTAAGTGAGAAAATGAATGCTTGCATTTATTTTCGAGCGTGAGCAATTTCAACCGCTAGGTCAAGTTGCGATTAAGCGAACGCAATAACAAGAAAGCGAGGCCTTGAGCCCCGCTTTTTTTATCCATTCAAATGTAACACTATTGCTTCTGCCATTTCATTCAGGGCCACACACTCCTCACGCGTCACATGGCGTTTGTCGGCATCATAGGTCCATGGACTAAGTATCAGCACGCGCCCCTCTGCACATGCCTCAAAAAGAGCAGCCGACGGTTTGTAGTAATTGCGAAAGCCATTGTCTGCCAAAAGGATAAACGGATGTTTTTCATCTAACAGAACCCGCATCACTTGCTTCTCCTGTGGCGAGATGAATGGCGACACCATCACACACCCCTTGCGAGCCTCAATCACACAGCCATTCATATAGCTACGCAGTTGCTGACGGTCGCCCCTTTCTGCAGCCCTCACCCACATGCCACGCACATGCACCGCAGCAAAGTGCTCCATAGATAGCAACTTCACATTCCCCACCCCACTATAGATACGCTCGCCTAGCTCAATGCCCTGTTGCATGCAAAAGAAGCCCGGCATCATCCGTTTCGTAGCCAACCGTTGAGGGTTCATCTGCACATATCGAATCATCGCATGCAACTGCCCACGACGTGATAATGGCCGCAGAAAAGGTCGCTCTATGAATACAGGGTCCAGCCGACAATAGCGTTCCTTACCAATAGCCAGACAAAGAGAATTCTTCTGGCTATCAGCCTCAACAATCGACGAAAGCCTCAACGCCCCACCTCTTTCGTTCATTGTGCCGTCTGTAAGGCAAGCATCAACAGCCCCATCCCTTTCGTTCATTGTGCCGCCTGTAAGGCAGGCATCACTTTCGCCCTCCACGATATAGCTATATGCACGCCCCAGTTTCTTGACAGCCTGCCAGAACCCTTGCGCCACCTGTCTAATACTCTTTTCCATCGGACGGCGAACGTACCAGACCATGTGCAAGTGATCAGGCATAAGACAATACTGCAAGATCTGAATCTCGGGATGAAACACAGGCACAGACCGCTGACACTCCAACAAGAGTCTGCCCAGCTCCGTTCTTTCCACTCGAGCCTTAGAAGGGTCGCTATCCGTCACGACCAAACGTCCTAACAACAGTTGCCTTGACGGCACCGTCAGCGTGACGTGATAAATGCCGATGCCCCTCCACGAAGTACCTTCCTTTTGCCATTGCCATAGACTCTTACCCATGCTTTTATATTCTCTTTAGTTAAGTTCCATTTTTCAATTTGCAAAGATACCCAAAAAAATCCCATGCCACCCTTTTGGCATGAGATTTTCTCGTCATCCCCTATTTTTCTCGTCAGTTCCAGACACATCAAGACTTCACCCCCACAATGGCAGCATATGAAGGACGCTTTCTGTGTATTTCCGTTTTCACGAATCCAGCCTCATCAAGCATCTCTTTCAGCTGCTCAGGAGGATAAGCCGTCATACCCTCCACCACGTCAATCCATTTTGAGCAGCTGTCCACCACCTCTACCATAATTACAAAGCGTCCGCCATGCTTCAGCACACGACGCACCTCCTGCAAGCACACAGGCAACTCTGGCCAGAAATAGACCGTTTCCACAGCTGTCACCAGTTCAAACTTCTCGTCTTCATAAGGCAGTTTCACAGCCGAGCCCTGACAGACGAACACCTGCCGGTCTATCACCTTAGCATTAACCTTACGTGCCTTTGCCACACTTTCCTCTGAGATGTCGATGCCATAAGCTACGCCGTTCTTGCTCCGTTTCAGCAGGCGTCTCAGCGTAGCACCACCGCCACAGCCAATGTCAAGCATGGTCCATCCCTCTTTAAACGTCACGAACGACAGTCCCCAATTGGTCAGCGGTGCATGACACGCATTCATAACCCTAAGCATCATGCGCCCCATTGTTCCCTTAGGGTAAGCGCAATTAGTGAAAAACTTACTTACTAATCCCATAATAGCTAATACATTTATTCAACGATAGATTATCGTTGCAAAGATAGCCTAAAAAGCCCAAGAGCGCAATACTCAAATCATGGTGTTTTTTCGCTCCGTCATAGCTCCATAAGCCTCACAAAATATTAACCATTTATGGGTATCCAGCCCCCCCTCTTTTTTTTCGTCCATTGCACTGCCTGTAAGGCAAGTGGACCATTAGCCTGTCCCAGTAAGCACTTTAAATAAAAAAGTGATAAATGGAGCAGTAAATCCTCGTACTGTTGCGTCTAGTCATACTTCTGTTTCTGGTATTCCTACTGTTTCAAAATAACCACGAGCAACTTTTTCGAAAAGCTGTATTATTCTAATGTTTGATATATTGAGGGAATAACTGATCATCATCAACAATTTCCTTATTATCTTTTATGTAGTCAAGAAACTCAGAATAAGGAATATATAATACATGGTCTCTATCAGAAAAATAATGCATTTTGTTAAAAAATCTGCTTAATGCACTATCTTTCTCATAAAGGAGTAGGCTTAACAAACATGACACAATGAAACTAGTAGGGAAGAACTCGAGGTTCTTCCCTACTTTGTTTTTTTATCTAATCATCACCTTTTTGCGATTAACCACATACACACCCTTAGGCATTCCTTCGAGATTGGTGACAGCTCTCTTTACAAGCTTTCCATCCACGGAGTAGATATCAAAGGTATGCTCGGACGAGTGTCCATCAAGAATATTAGAATCAATGCTCAGCACTTGAGCATTGGCTGGTGCATACTGTCCTTGAGCCACAAGAGCAAAATATTCGATCTCGGCAATCTGGAATACCGTGGACTGAGCATCCCGGCGTTGAGTAACCACTAATCGATAATGACTGTAGCTGTTTGAAGGATTGACACTGAAAGTTTTCTTTTGGAAACGCGCCGTGAATATTTCGTTGCTACGCGTGTCAATAGTCTCCCACGTAGTGCCGTTGGTCGAACCCTCCAATCGCCAGTTCTTCGGGTCGCGGCCTTCGAAGTCGTTGGCCGAAGTAATGGTGTAGCTAGTCAGTCGGGCACTTCTTGTTGAGTGGAAGGTCATTGAGACCTCGTCTGTAGAACCGACAAATGCACAATATTTGGTATTTGAATTGTTGTCAAATAGCTTTGTAGCTGACTCATTGCCGTTCACAGCCGCATGCGACACCTCGCATGAGCCACCGAGATCGGTCAAATCAGCCGTCGTGTAAGCCACCGCCAGCTGCCACCACGAACATATCTGATTATTATTGTCCCAGATCTGCACATGTTCGCCCGAAGTGGTGCTGGCATTAGGCATTTCCACGACACGTCCACAATTGCGTGCCACCAGCTGATACCAGCCAGCGCCCTTGTCGAAGACGATGAACTGCTGATGAGCACCATTTAGATAGTCGTAAAGAATGACTTGCGTGCCGTTGGCAGTGCCACGGTTGATAATGTCGAGCCCTCGGCTCTGCGTGGCAGCAGCCTGAATCGTATAGACACCTGGCTCTATCTCGTTGAAGCGCCATTGCTGATAGAGCTCAGTACCCTCGTCGTCCCACTGCACGATAGCGGTGCCATTGTTAGTGCTATTACCATCTAGATCCATAAACTTGCCACTGTGATAATTCTTCAGCTTATGGATGCCACCCAGACCGCTCACGCCATTGGGTTCAATCTTGATAGAACTGGCTCGGTCGTTCCAGTCGCCACCAATCCAACTACAATCAGCCGACAGCGTCTTGCTATCACCATTGAAAGACGAGCCATCAAAAACAGTCACCTTGAATCCAGCCAATACCTTCAGCGAGGTGATGTCATTGTTTCGGATGCCCCGAGCCTCCAGTTGCGACTGTGTATAGGTGCCCTCGCTAAGCTGTACAGCATAGCCACCGTAGTTAATGTCCTGATAGAACGTAGCCACTGGTACACCGCCCGAGTTTGTTCCACCACCGATGCCGTCAGGACGGCGCACATTCATAACTGCACCCTCGTGCCAATAATAACCATTTCCACCAGGAGCTGCGCCCATGCCACTGTGATCATCGGGGTTCAGTACGTCAAGACTGAAATAGCCGTCGCACCAGCCGCCCCAGCCCCAGTTGATGTGGAAGCAGCCATCGTCGCGGTAGCCATCACAAACAAAGGCATGTCCACCGCCCCAGTTGATGTCTGAGTAACCCTCTATCAGTACTGGACGTCCATAGTAGAGCTCTGCATAGACAGCATTAACCCAGTCACTACTGCTATAGTTGTCCTTATATATCTCATAGATATCCTGAGGATAACCAAAATAATTCTTGAGTGCATTGATTGCATTGACAAAAGCTGCTCCTGAGCCTCCACCTGTATAATGCATCAAAGCCCCCTTGCCCACATAGTGCATCAGCTTGGCTACGGCATTGCCACTGCTCGAGCCGCTGTCGCCGTCGCCATAGCTATTCTTCATCAGGTTCCAATCAAAGGTAGTGGCAGGCAACGAGCTGTAATTCAGTCCGTCGTCCGAATAGCCTGGCACCGATGTTGTGGCACCCTCAGGCCAGCGGTAATAGTACATCACCTGAGCAAAGGCAGTTGCTGTACAGCCTGTGTAGCAACGCTGTCCATCACGGAAGGGACAGTTGTCCCAATAGGGAGTACCCTGATTCCACGTGCTCGACAACAGTGGTGGAATGACCACCGTGGCCGCAGCTGCTCGTGCAGACTTGACATGCTTGCTTTGACTCGTTGTGGCTGTTGCATCGCCGAGCGACGTGATGCGGTCAGCAACCATTTGCAACCACGACTTCATGTTTTCAGGCAGTGTGCCTTCATCATAGCAGCCCTTCTCTGTGTATCCGATAATGCTGCGTGTGCGGTCATCGCCAGAAACAATCACGAAGCCGCCATCTTGAGCCATATCAAACACATAATAAGGTGAGGTTTCCTGTTCTTTGGCTTGTGGAGCCTTGTGAACAGCACTTTTAGTGAAACTAAGCGTACGTCCTTTTCTGACAGCAAAGGTTTCCGCTTTCTTACGCGCTGCGTCTTTCGAGATGGGCGCAGCATCAACACTCTCTGATGCAAGCAATAATGCAAGCACTAGGTAAAGATGTTTAACCATAAAAAATAATTAATTAAATAAAAGGTTTTAGGTTACAAATTGACTTGTATCAATTCGGGAACAAAAATAGTCAATTTTTCAAAAAGGGCAATGGATGTATTAAAGTTTAACACGAGTTAACTTTACATCTCAGTACCAAAAAGAGTACCACGTTTTGGTACTGGTCGTACCAGGCGCTGGTACTGAGGCTACCAAGCCGCGGTAGTCACACTACCAACGCTTGGTAGTCGGGCTACCAACGCCAGGTACTGAGACTACCAAATGGCGGTACTGAAACTACCCCAATGGTACCTCCCAGCACTATGTTTTTTAAAGAAAACAACGATGCCGAACATATATGTATATTCGTAAAAAGGTGTGTTCGTAAAAAAAGTATGTTCGTAAAAAAAGTATGTTCGTCTGTTATTTCAGTCGCTTCGCTTGGTGAAAGCGGCAGAGCCGAGCGATTATGTCTTTACCCCCGTTATTATGTCTTTCCCTCTATTATTATGTCTCAAGACACGACTTTGAATTTTGCAAACTTCAGCAGCAACTGTTTAGTGCCCAGGTTGCGGAACTCCACGGTGGCCTTCTCGTTCTCGCCACTGCCCTCCACCTTGACAACGGTGCCGATGCCAAAGCGCTGATGCTCAATCACATTGCCTTCATGCAGCCGACCAGACGTGGCTTCTGCTGCAGGGGCTGACGACATAGCGGGGACTTGCCCACGAACAGGTTTGAAACGTCCACCACTCTCGCTGACTAGCCGGCGCTTGAAGCCCTCGGAGAAGGGGTCTACTGGCGCCTCGGCACGACGAGGTGCCACCTGGCGTGGCATGGGGTCGGCCTTGAACTGCGACGCCACAGGGCGCGGGTTCTGCGTCCATGGCAAGCGCTTGGTGCCATAGTCCTGCTCGGGCACTTCTTTGGCCGAATCGACACGCAGCAACGACGGATCGATATCTCGAATGAAGCGCGAGGGCGTGTCGTACTCCACGCGCCCAAAGCGGAAGCGGTTCTGCGCACAGGTCAGGATGCAATGTTTCTCGGCACGCGTAATGGCCACATAGAGCAGGCGGCGCTCCTCTTCGAGCGCACGCATCGAATCGGTGCACATGGGCGATGGGAAGATGTTCTCCTCCAGTCCCACCACAAAGACCGTGGGAAACTCAAGTCCTTTGGCTGCATGGATGGTCATCAGCGAGACCTTGGCTTGCTCCTCATCGCTATCGCTATCCAGGTCGGTGAGCAGCGCCACCTCCTGCAGGAAGTCGCCCAGCGACACGGCATCGCCCATGTCCTCCTCTCGCCTACTCTCCACAAAGTCCTGCATACCTCCGAGAAACTCCTCGAGGTTCTCCTGTCGGGAGATGTCTTCCGGGTTGCGTCCACTATAGATGTCGCGCGAGATGCCGCTCTCCATGATGATGGCATGGCCCAGCTGATAGGCATCCTCGCCATCAAGGCGCATACGCCAGCCATCGATGAGCTGACAGAAGTTGGAAATCTTGGTGAGCGTGGCCTTGCTCACGTTGAGATGAGCCGGGCGGGTCATCACGTCCCAGAGCGACACACCATCTTGCGAGGCGGTATCCACGATCTTAGAGAGCGTGGTGTCGCCGATGCCACGTGTGGGATAGTTGATGATGCGCTTTAGGGCCTCCTCGTCGTTGGGGTTCACCACTACGCGGAAATAGGCTATCACGTCTTTGATCTCCTTGCGCTGATAGAAGCTCAGTCCGCCATAGATGCGATACGGGATGTTCATCTTGCGCATATATTCCTCGAAGGATCGGCTCTGCGAATTGGTGCGATAGAGTATGGCAAAATCGCTAAACTCGCAATGTTCCTGACGCTTGATGCGCAGTATGTCGTTGCACACGATGAGCGCCTCTTCCTTGTCGCTGTAGGCAGGCTTGAGTGTCAACTTTTCTCCGTGCTCATTTTCACTAAACACCTCCTTTGGTATCTGACGCTCGTTCTTGCGAATCAGGCTATTGGCTGCCTGTACGATAAGCTGCGTAGAGCGGTAGTTCTGCTCCAGTTTAAACAATCGAGCATCATCATACGACTGCCTAAAATTCAGTATATTATCAATATTTGCTCCACGAAAACTATAAATACTCTGAGCATCATCGCCCACCACGCAGACGCGCTGACGTTCGCGCGTAAGCTGCAGTACTATCTGCTGTTGAGCATAGTTCGTATCCTGATACTCATCGACCAGCACGAAGTGAAATTTCTCAACATATTTCCTTCGCACATCCTCATGATTAAGAAACAGCAGATATGTCTGTACCAGCAGGTCATCGAAGTCCATCGCGTTGGCCTGATGACAGCGCTCCACATAGCGACGATAGACCTCGGCCACGGCAGGTTTCTTGCTGTCGTAAATCGAACATTGGGCAAAGCCGCTGGGCAATACCAAATGGTTCTTGGCCATTGAAATCTGGTCGCTCACACTATTGGGCTTGTAGGCCTTATCATCCAACTGCATCTCTTTGACGATGCTCTTCACCAGCGAGCGGGCGTCGCTCTGGTCGTAGATGGTGAAGTTAGACTGAAAGCCCAACTTGTCGGCCTCGGCACGCAGGATGCGGGCAAACACCGAATGGAAGGTACCCATCTGCAGATAGCGTGCCTGCTCTGAGCCCACCAGTCGGCCTATGCGCTCTTTCATCTCGCGAGCGGCCTTGTTGGTGAAGGTCAATGCCAAGATGTTCCAGGGCTTCAGTCCCTGTTGCAGCAGGTAGGCAATCTTATAGGTGAGCACACGTGTCTTGCCCGAGCCGGCACCCGCAATAACCAGCGAGGCACCATCGTTATACTCCACGGCAGCACGCTGCCCGGCGTTAAGTTGTGAAAGGAGGTCTTCCATATATATCTATCGTATTCTTTTTTTCGGATTAATAAATAAGAGGTGGCAGCAACTCAGCGATTCTTTCCCAAGAAGCCACGAAGGGTGAAATAGAGCCACTCCTGAAAGCGGAACAGCACCCACGAGGGCATGAGCCGATAGCCAAACTTACGGGTACGAGCGGGATCGAGCAAGCAAGGCTCAATGGTTGCCCTGACGCGTCTCAGCTCCTGCAGTCCGTAGGCCGCATCGGCCGGGGGCAACTCGCGGGAGTGACAATGGTAGAACATACACAGATCTACCAGCGTGAGCATGCGCTGGGTCTCCCACAGACGCATCACGTCGGTCCCCATCCCTAAGGCCTGCAACTGGCGCTTCATACTCTCGCCCGCCCGCAGGAAGTCGAACCGACGCACATCGCAGGCATGGGTGACTGAAGCGGCGTGCTGCAGATAGTGGTAAACACCCTGGCAACGGCGCACCCGGCGCGAGGCCAGATAGTGCAGGCGTGTGGTGTTGTCGTCGCTATACGAGCGGCAGGTGTCGTCGTAGGGATAGCGCTGATGCAACTCGCGGCGCACCATATAGACCCCATGAATGGTCCAGTCGAGACTCAATCGGAAAGCCTCTTCGCCCGTGAGCGACGTGAAAGGAGGCATTGCGTAGAGCTCAGAATGGCTGGGATAGACGTAGTCCACATCAAAGAGCACGCAGTCGGTATCATCATACTGCTGGAACACGGCCACCGCCTGGGCTATAGCATCGGGCGAATACCAGTCGTCGGCATCGAGAAAGCATACATAGTCGCCATCGGCCTGCAGTAAGCCCTGATTGCGGGCGTAGGCCTGACCATGGTTACTGTCGAGGGTAATAACGGTGATGCGATCGTCCTGTTGCTGATACTGGCGGAGCAGTGCCAGCGAGCCATCGGTAGAGGCATCGTCGATGCACAGCACCTGCACGTTGCGATGGGTCTGGGCCAGCAACGAGTCGAGACAGCGCGGCAACCATTTCTCTGCATTATAGACAGCCACTAACACGGAGACCTTCTTACTACTCATGGCGACGGAATTTGGATTGCAAACGTTGCTTTAGCGACAGCCACAGCGAGGTCTTCTGATGAAGAATGGTGAGCGAGAAGACGATGCTGACAAAGGCCAACACATAGCTCAGCACCACTCCCAACCAAGGATGGTCTAGCTGGGACAGCAGGTAGATGCACACGCCTAAAGGCAACTGCACCAGCACCATCTGGAGTAATGGCAACGAGAAACGATAGCCATAGCGGCGGCTGGTGAAGAAGAAAATGATGACGAGGTCCACGGCATAGGACACATCGAGTGCCAGACCTGTGCCAACCAGTCCGTAATAGCGAAAGCCTAACACCACAAGGAAGAACAGCAAAATAGAGTCGAAGCCCTCGATGAGCAGATAGGCCAGCGAGTCGCCCTTGGCCAGCACCATGAACGACATGGGTAGCGAGAGTGCACGCAGATACATGGAGAACGATGATGCCTGGGCCATAGGGACGGCAGGCGTAAAATCGGTACGCGTGAGCAGGGGCAACAGCTCTGGCAGCAACAAGATGAACACGGCCAGCATGGGCGATACCAACAGGAAAGACACCTCAATCTGCTTGTTGACCACGTCAGATATCGTGTCAGCGCCAGCGTTCATCACCGCGGAAATACGGGGAAAATAGTCGGTCTCCATAGCCGAGAAAACCATACCGGCATAGGTGATGGTGAGGACGAAACCTGCATTATAGAGGCCCACCACATCGAGCTCGCCCGCCACATTCAGATGGGCACGAATCAGCATCTCGGCTCCACTGCCTAGAATACCTGCCAGCACATAGGCCACTCCCAGGCGCACCATGCCCATACCCTCACCAAGAATGCCCTTGCAGCCTCGCAACCGAAGGGGATAAAGGCGGTAAGACATATAGATTGTGGTGAGCATAGCCGAGAAAGCGGTGAGCACGATGACTGGCACAATGCCGCTCTCGCCAAAGAAGTAGTAGATGGGCACGGTGATGATCAATGCCAACAGAACATTGAGCAACTGAATCAGAGCCAGCGACTTCAGGCGGCGGGCACCCTTGAGAATGGCCGACTCGCCACCCGTGATGGCCAACAAGCCCACGGCAAACGACAGGAGAACAAAGTGGAGGGTGTGGTCGCCCCACGAGAAGGTGTACTTGCTGAGCAAAGGACCGGCAGCCACACACACCAGCATGCCCAAAAGGGCTGTGAGTAAACTCCAGGCACGCACCACCTTGACAAAATGCTGTATCTGATCCTCGTTGCCCTTGTCAAAGAGCTCGGACACGTGGCGCACAGCACTGAAAGAGATGCCAAAATTGGTGGTCTGAGAAACAAACGTCACCACTGAGCCAAAAAGCGAAGCCAAACCCATACCCGATGGACCAAGAAACATGGCCACCACCTTGGTGCGCACCAGATTGATAAAGATGTTCAATCCCTGCACACCACCAAAAATGCCCGTGTATTTCAGCACATGGGCGTAGCTATCTTCGCCTTCGACTTTCATGAATTATATTATTAAAATGCAAAATTACAACTTTTATTTTGATTATCCGATATTTTATTGTACTTTTGTCAACCGAATAAGATATGAAACTAAGTGTCATTATACCCGTATATCGCGTGGAAGCCACGCTAGACAAATGCGTGGAGAGCGTGTTAAACCAGAACATCGCTAACATGGAGGTCATACTCGTGGACGATGGGTCTGACGACGCGTGCCCCGTGTTGTGCAACCAATGGCAAGAGCGAGACAGCCGCGTCTGCGTCATACACAAACGAAACGGCGGACTGAGCGACGCTCGCAACGCCGGCATCAAACGAGCTACAGGCGAGTATCTGACGTTTGTGGATTCAGACGACTACCTGGAGCCTAACACCTACCTCCAGCTACTGCCACTGATGGAAGACTGCGACATACTGGAATATCCCGTAGAGAAAAGCGTGAACGGTGAAAAAACGAGCGATCTAAGCCTGCAAGACCGCACCTACGACAACATGCTGGACTACTGGATAAACGAAGAGGTCTTCGATCACTGTTACGCTTGGAACAAGCTGTATCGCAGAGAACTGTTTGAGAATATCAAGTTCCCCGTAGGACGCGTGTTTGAAGATATACACACATTGCGCCGCCTACTGCTGAACGCCCACCGTGTCAAAACATCTTCGAAAGGACTGTACCACTACTGCATGAACGAAAAGGGCATCACGGCAACAGCCAAAGGACCTGAACTGGAGATGCTGCTGGACGCACACTTGGCCGCATTAAAACATTGGTACACGCCCGCGTACTACATGAGGATACTGAACACACAAATGGATGTCTATGAACTCACGGGAAAAGAGCCCATGCTGAGATTCAGATATATATCGCCCTTCGACCGCAGCCTGACACCCATGCAGAGAGTAAAAGCCCTCATGCAAGACATTTTTGGAATCAAAGGTATATGTATTCTGAACAAAGCCATACACAACAACTTAGGACGCCGCTAGTAAGTTTTATTATACCGACTTACAACGTGCCAAACTGGATGATAAAAGACTGCCTGAACAGCATCCTGTCTTTATCGCTAAGGCCCACCGAACGAGAAATCATCCTCGTGGATGATGGCTCGCAAAGGTGTGTCATCGACGAACTGGACGAGTTGAAAGAAGACATCATCTATATCCGACAGAGAAACCAGGGACAAAGTGCAGCCAGAAACGTGGGGCTGAAAATGGCTTCCGGAAAATATGTGCAGTTTGTGGATAGCGACGACAGACTGATAACGCCGGTATATGAGCACTGCTTGGATCTGGTGAGATTTAAAAAGCCAGAAATGGTGGTCTTCGATTTCACCAGCAAGGAGAAGCGACAAGCGCTGTTCAAGGACAACGACGAGAGAACCGGCATCGACTACATGACCAACTGCAACATCTACGGAACCGCGTGTAACTACATCTGCAGACGCGACATTATCGGCGGCCTGAGATTTATCGAAGGAATCATACACGAAGACGAAGACTTCACACCCAGGTTACTACTGAAGGCTAAAAGAATCATCATAACAGACGCCAAGGCTTACTTCTACAACATAAGGACGGACTCGACAATAACAAAGAGAACGCCAGAAGCTATTGCCAAACGCCTGAATGATAAGCTACACGTCATCGAGGATCTGCGCGAGCTGGCTCAGCATTCGCCCACCGATGAACGCACAGCCCTGACAAGGCGTGTAGATCAGCTGACAATGGATTATATCTACCAAACCATCGTTGAAACAAAAAGCAGAACGGAGGTAGAAAAACGCCTGGAAGACCTAAAGAACAAGAATCTCTTCCCCCTACCCGAGCGCGACTATACCAACAAATATAAATGGTTTCGCAGAATGACAAACTCCGAAGTAGGGCTGACGGTCTTGATACATACCCTACCTTTGATGAGCCGCGAACGATAAGTATTCTTTCACATAGGAAGCTCAACAACAAACGTCTTACACCAGGAAAACCTCAGCAATAACCACGAACAATGAGAATACTTCTGCTTGGAGAATATAGCAATGTGCACGCCACACTGGCCGAAGGCCTAAGGGCATTGGGGCACGAGGTCACAGTGGCTTCAAATGGTGACTTCTGGAAAAACTACCCACGTGACATCGACCTGGCAAGAAAGGAAGGCAAACTGGGAGGCATCGCCCTGATGGCAAAGATATACGCACTACTTCCCACTTGGCGCAACTACGACGTGGTTCAGCTTATTAACCCTATGTTCGTGGAACTAAAGGCAGAACGCATCTTCCCCATATACCGCTACCTGCGCAAGCACAACAAGAAAATGGTGCTATGTGCCATGGGAATGGACTACTACTGGGTGCACGAGAGCACATACAAAAAACCTATGCGCTATAGCGACTTCAACATTGGCGACCAGGTGCGCACCGAACCGCACGTGATAAAAGACCAGCAAGACTGGTTGGGCACGCCCAAAGAGCAACTGAACAAGCTAATTGCCGAAGATTGCGACGCTATCGTGTCTGGCCTCTACGATGACCATATCTGCTACCAGCCGTATTTCAGCCAAAAACTGACTTACATTCCCCTACCCATCAAAATGCCTTCAGACGAGCAGACTACTCTAGTTCAGAACGAGTCAACGAGTCTGTCGACAACACCTACGTCATTCACCAAAGAAGACCACACTAAACTGAAGGTGTTTATCGGTATCAGCAAAGGACGTAGCGCCTATAAGGGAACCGACATCATGCTGAAAGCTGCCGAAGACCTTCTGCGCAAATACCCCGACAAGATGGAGTTGATGAAAGCTGAAGGCGTGCCATTTGCCGAATACCAACATATGATGGACGGCAGCGATGCCATCCTAGACCAGCTCTATAGTTACACTCCTTCCATGAACCCCCTACTAGCCATGTCGAAAGGCATCATCTGCATAGGCGGCGGCGAACCCGAAAACTACGAGATCATCAATGAGCACGAGCTACGCCCCATCATCAACGTACAGCCCACCTACGAGAGCGTTTACAACGAGTTAGAGCAGCTCATACTCAATCCCTCTCGCATCCCCATGCTGAAAAAGCAAAGCATAGAATATGTCAAGCGCCACCACGACTATCTGAAGGTGGCAAAACAATACGAACAAGTATATCGCTAACGGAAGGAACTAGAGAGAGAGAAGCAATAAACAAGCTCGAAATAGATAAGAAAAAAAGGGAAAAATAAAGAAATAAGAGAGAAACAAAAAAGAGAGATGCATCTTCACAACGCATCTCTCTTTAATATTTGATTAAAATAATCGTTCAAATAAGATTAGTTCTTGAAGAAGTCCTTAACGGCTTCATTGGGAACCATCTGCTCATCGAAGATGTACGCGCCAGTCTTGGGGCTGCGAACCATCTTGATAACCTTTGAGTAAGCGCGACCATCCTTTGAGCCTTCGTGGAGGGTAGCGACGGTTTTCTTTGCCATTCTGTCTTACTATTACTTAATCTCCTTATGAAGAGTCATCTTCTTCAGGATGGGGTTATACTTCATCAGCTCCATGCGCTCAGGCGTATTCTTACGATTCTTGGTCGTAATGTAACGGCTGGTGCCAGGAAGACCGCTGCTTTTCATCTCGGTGCACTCCAGAACTACCTGGACGCGGTTGCCCTTTGCTTTCTTGCTTGCCATGGTCTATTAGTCTCCTATTACTTTAATGTCTTTCCAATCCACGAAGCCATTGGCAACAGCCTGCTTCAAAGCGGCGTCAAGACCTACTTTATTAATCATACGAAGGCCAGCAGCGCTGATCTTCAACTGAATCCAGCAATTCTCCTCTACGTAGTAGAACTTCTTGCTGAACAGGTTTACATCAAAGCTTCTCTTAGTGCGATGCTTTGAGTGAGACACGTTATTACCGATCTGTGCCTTCTTTCCTGTGATTTGACAAATCTTAGACATCTCTATCTACTTTAAAATGTGTACTTTTGATACTTACTCCAAACAGGGTGCAAAGGTACGAATTTTTATTGTAAAATGAGAATTAATGCAAAACAATCACTTAATCATTAATGTTTTTTAACTCTCTGCAGCTTCTTCCTCTTTATTTTCCTGAGTCAGAAAATCACGAAGCATCTGCATGGCAGTATTGGTAGCAATGGCAATATTGATGTCGCGACCATGATCCTCGACAATCTTTGTGGTAACAGTTTTTTCGGCATTTCCTACTGCCAGCCAGATAGTGCCAACAGGGATTTCCTTAGAACCGCCGCCAGGACCAGCCAGACCTGTAGCTGCCACAGCATAATCGGTATTCAGCGTTTGACAAGCTCCTTTCACCATCTCGATAGCGACCTCTTCGCAAACGGCTGTCTTCTCTTCCAAGAGTTCGTGAGAAACACCGAGAAGATTTTCTTTAACCTCGTTAACATAGCAGATGATACCGCCCTTGAAATATTTAGAAGCGCCAGGAACGCCCATGATAGTTTCTGCGATACGACCGCCAGTACAACTCTCGGCTGTACTTACAGTTTTCTCCATTTCCCACAGCAACTGACTAACGTCGCGACTGATGATTTTTCCTTCAAAATCCATATTACTGAAATCTATGTTTGATTGTTAGTTGATTCACTTAAAAGTCACTTTACTAAAGGTTGGTGCATCAATAGAACAGAACTCGCCGTCCAAATATTTATAATGTCCAACGATACCTATCATGGCTGCATTATCAGTGGTGTAGCTGAACTTAGGTATATAGACAGTCCACCCGAAACGCTTAGCATGATCGTAGAAAGCGTTACGAAGTCCATTGTTGGCACTCACGCCACCTGCCACCGCAACATGCTTAATACCAGTCTGTTTCACGGCTAGGCGTAACTTCTTCATAAGTATATCCACAATGGTCCACTCGAGCGAAGCAGCCAAGTCTTCCTTATGATGTTCCACAAAGTCTTGATCGTCCTCTACCCACTTACGAAGGTTGTAAAGGAAAGAGGTCTTTAGACCCGAGAAACTGTAGTCCAGACCTGGGATATGCGGTTCAGAGAACTGATAGGCCTTTGGATTGCCCTGACGCGCCAATCGGTCGATGATGGGTCCACCAGGATAGCCCAGCCCCATCACCTTCGAGCATTTGTCGATCGCTTCGCCTGCGGCATCGTCAATGGTCTGTCCTAGGACTTCCATATCATTGTAGGCATTCACCTTTACTATCTGAGAGTTACCGCCACTAACAAGCAGACAGAGGAATGGCAATGGTGGCAATGCGTGGTCATCTTCGGCCTCGCGGATGAAGTGTGCCATCACATGTCCCTGGAGATGATTGACATCGATAAGAGGAATGCCCAGCGAGCGTGCGAAACCTTTGGCAAAGCTGACGCCTACCAACAGCGAGCCCATCAAACCCGGACCGCGTGTAAAGGCAATAGCTGTGAGCTGCTCTTTGGTAATACCGGCACGCTTGATGGCCTGATCTACAACAGGCACCACATTCTGCTGGTGGGCTCTTGAAGCCAATTCAGGAACCACACCGCCATAAGCTTCGTGAACTGCCTGAGAGGCGGTCACGTTAGACAGCAAGATGCCGTTCTTCAGAACTGCGGCAGAGGTATCGTCGCAGGAGCTTTCTATTCCTAATATATAAATATCTTTTTCTTCCATTAGTAAGTCAGTATTTCAACTCCATGTTCTGTCATGACAAGCGTATGCTCCCACTGAGCTGAAGGTTTCTCGTCTTCTGTAATGACTTCCCATCCATATGGATCGTCGGCATCAATGAACACGCGCCATGTTCCCATGTTGATCATAGGTTCGATGGTAAACACCATGCCAGGTACGAGCAACATGCCAGTACCGCGATGTCCATAGTGATTGACATCGGGCTCTTCATGGAACTGAAGTCCTACGCCATGACCGGCCAGATCGCGGACGATGCCATATCCATACTTCTTACAATGTTTCTCGATGGCATGACCGATGTCGCCAACAAAGCTATATGGCTTTGCTGCTTCCATACCGATTTCCAAACATTCTTTGGCCACACGCACCAACTGTTCCTTTTCGGGGGTTGTCTTACCGATGATGAACATACGCGATGCGTCAGCATAATAGCCATCAAGAATGGTGGTAAAGTCAACATTGATGATGTCACCTTCCTCAAGGATATCCTCCTCTTTAGGAATACCATGACAAACCACCTCGTTGATGCTGGTGCAGACGCTCATTGGGAAGCCCTCATAGTTAAGACATGCAGGAATACCACCATGGTCCTCGCAATACTTACGACAGATCTGGTCTATCTCCAGCGTACTCATACCGGCATGAATCTCTGCTGCTACAGCATCGAGCACACCTGTATTCACAACGCCTGCTTTTCTGATACCTTCAATTTGTTCTGGCGTTTTAATCAAGTCACGTGTGGGAACAAGTTTTCCCTTGTTCTCCCAATACATAACCTGCTTGTCAAGTTCCGTGGGTTCTTGTCCCGACAGACAATGCCATCTGCGTTTCTTTTGCATTATGAAATTTGTATTATAACACCTTGTTTATCAACTCATCAACATCAAGACAGAACTGTTCGCCCGTCTCCATATTTTTCAGAGTCACCTTACCTTGTTCGATTTCGCTTTCGCCAGCCAGAGCAACAAATGGTATCTGCTTGGCATTGGCATACGACATCTGCTTCTTCATCTTTGCAGCATCGGGATAGAGCTCGGTACGGATGCCACGGGCACGAACCTTTGAGATGATAGGCAGACAATAGGCCGTCTCGCGTTCACCAAAGTTGATGAAAAGCAGACGAGAGGTCTGAAGCGAATCTTTTGGATAAAGGTCGAGAGCATTGAGCACATCGTAGATGCGGTCCACACCGAAAGAGATACCGACACCCGAGAGACCTGGTATACCAAAGATACCGGTGAGGTTATCGTAACGTCCACCACCAGAGATACTACCCATGGGTGTATCGAGTGCTTTTACTTCAAAGATTGCACCTGTGTAATAGCTCAATCCGCGAGCCAAAGTCAGGTCTAGCTGAATCTCATTGCGCAGGGTGCCAAGGGTGTTCAGGGTGCCAAGAATAAACTTGGTTTCCTCAATACCCTTCTGCCCTACCTCACTCTCTTTCAGTACCTCGTCGATTACTTTAAGTTTCTCTTCGTTAGTTCCCTCGAGAGCAATAATAGGCTGAAGTTTAGCGATTTGCTCCTCTGTCAGACCATCCTGGCGCAGTTCGGCATTAACACCATCGACGCCAATCTTATCGAGCTTATCAATAGCAACGGTAATGTCAACGATCTTATCGGCAGCTCCAATAACCTCGGCAATACCCGTCAGAATCTTACGGTTATTAATCTTAATCTGTACGCGTACGCCCAAGCGTGTAAATACCTCGTCCTCTATCTGCATCAGCTCAACCTCGTTTAAGAGTGAGTCTGAACCAACCACATCGCCATCAAACTGATAGAACTCGCGATAGCGACCCTTCTGAGGACGATCGGCGCGCCATACAGGCTGCATCTGATAGCGTTTGAAAGGCAACTGCAGTTCTTCACGGTGCATCACCACATAGCGTGCGAAGGGCACTGTCAAGTCATAGCGCAGGCCCTTTTCGCAAATCTTTGATGCCAGACGCAACGTGTTGCGCTCTTGCAGTTCGGCATCGTCGATCTTTGACAGATAATCGCCACTGTTCAGAATCTTGAAAAGCAGTTTATCACCCTCTTCGCCATACTTGCCCATCAACGTCTGAAGGGTCTCCTGTGCAGGGGTTTCAATCTGTTGAAATCCGTAGAGTTCATAGACACTACGGATTGTATTGAAGATATAATTGCGCTTGGCCATTTCTACTGGGCCGAAGTCGCGTGTTCCTTTGGGTATACTTGGTTTATTTGCCATTTCTTATGATAGTTTGTTCACGATCTGGACCAATGCTGATAATGGTGATTGGTGTCTCCAGTTGTTTCTCGAGGAAGTCGATATAGTCATTGAATTCTTTAGGGAACTGACTCTCGCTGGTGAAACGAGTCATGTCGGTCTTCCATCCTGGCATCTCCTGATATACAGGCTCAATGCCCTCTTCAATATTATAGGGGAAATCGCGTGTCAACTGTCCGTTCACTTTATAGGCGGTGCAAGCCTTGATGGTATCGAAGCCATCGAGCACGTCGCTCTTCATCATGATGAGCTGAGTAACGCCATTGACCATGATAGAATAGCGCAGTGCCACAAGGTCTATCCAACCGCAGCGACGCTCACGGCCTGTTACTGCTCCATACTCATGGCCGAGGTCGCGAATCTTCTTGCCTGTCTCGTCAAAGAGCTCAGTGGGGAAAGGACCAGCACCAACACGTGTGCAGTAGGCCTTCATGATGCCAAATACCTCACCAATCTTGTTAGGACCGATACCGAGGCCGGTGCAGGCACCAGCACAAATAGTGTTTGAAGAAGTCACGAAGGGATAAGAACCGAAGTCCACATCGAGCATCGTGCCCTGAGCACCCTCACAAAGTACGCTCTTACCATCGGCAAGCAACTTATTAAGCTCGTGTTCAGAATCAACGATGGGGAACTGACGAAGATATTCAACGCCCTCCATCCACTTCTTCTCAACCTCAGTAATGTCATACTCAAAGTTGAGCGACTTCAGGATAGCCTCATGACGAGCCTTTGCAGCGGCATACTTCTCCTCGAAGTTCTCCAAGATATCGCCTACGCGAAGACCTGTGCGGCTAACTTTATCCGTATAGGTAGGACCGATACCCTTACCAGTGGTACCTACCTTATTTTTTCCCTTTTGTGCCTCGTAGGCAGCATCAAGAACACGATGGGTTGGCATGATCAAATGGGCCTTCTTTGAAATATGAAGGCGCTGACGAAGTGGATGTCCACTTGCCTCGAGGGCTTTAGCCTCGTCCATAAAAAGGTCTGGAGCCAAAACGACACCATTACCAATAATATTCACTTTGCCACCCTGGAAAATACCTGAAGGAATAGAGCGTAGCACATACTTCTCACCATTGAATTCAAGGGTATGACCAGCGTTAGGACCACCCTGGAAGCGGGCCACCACATCATACTTGGGAGTCAGCACGTCAACTACCTTTCCTTTACCTTCATCGCCCCACTGCAAACCCAGCAGGACATCTACCTTACCTGTGTTCATCGAAATCTATCGTTTAATTTTAATGTTTAACATTCATACTATTACGTTTTCTGGTCAGAGCAGCCTGACAAGTAGAACAGATGCCATAAATATATAGCGTAAATCCATCTTTATGGAATCGCTTTAGCTTCATCTGATCAATGGCCATTGATATCTCGGGAGCGCGGACTTCGGTCACCTTTCCACAAACGGTACATACCTGGTGACAATGGCTATCATCGGCATAACAGGCTTCATACTTTGTAGCGCCCTGAAAACTGTGACGTACCACGAGTCGCAATTCCAAAAAGAGATTGATGGTGTTGTAGAGGGTTGCACGGCTAACTGGAAACTTATAAACATCGTTCAACTTTTGGCCAAGTTCCTCGAGCGTGAAGTGGCCCTTGAAACTGTAAACAGCCTCTAATATCGCAAAGCGTTCTGGCGTCTTGCGATGATTATTCATCTCCAAATAACTAGTCAGTATGCGCTCTACAGCCAATCGCACACTGTCCTTCTTCTCTGTTGCTTTCATAAACCGCTTGCAAAGTTAATAAAAAAGGAGTGAATAGAAAAATCTAAAAGTTGAAAAAAACAAAAATTACTGAACTAGAACGGAAAAGGGCAACTTTACGATGCGTAAAGTTGCCCTTTAAGATGAGTAAAGTAATGCTTTTCTGTGCCTTATCCACCGAAGTTATCATACATGATGCTCTCGGGATCTACACCCAGAGAGTCGAGCATGCCGACAACGGCCTTTGACATAGGACCAGGACCGCACATGTAGTACTCGATATCCTCGGGAGCCTCGTGGTCCTTCAGATAGGTCTCGAACATCACGTTGTGAACAAAACCTGGAGTGTACTTTACGCCAGCAGCATCGGCTGCGGGGTCTGGACGGTCCAAAGCCAAGTGGAAGTGGAAGTTGGGATACTCCTTCTCCAATCCGAGGAAATCCTCGAGATAGAACACCTCGTTCAGCGCACGTGCACCATAGAAGTAGTGCATCTCGCGATCGGTGGTGTGAAGCGTTTTGGTCATGTGCATAATCTGAGCGCGCAGAGGAGCCATACCGGCACCACCACCTACCCAAATCATCTCCTTCTTCGAGTCGAAGTGTGGATGGAAGTCACCGAAAGGACCACTCATGATAACCTTGTCACCGGGTTTCAGTGAGAAGATATAAGACGAAGCGATACCAGGATTAACTTCCATAAAGCCTGAACGATCGGCCTTGAAAGGAGGTGTGGCAATACGAACTGTCAACATGAACACATCGCCCTCGGCAGGATAGTTTGCCATTGAGTAAGCACGGATAGTAGGTTCGGGGTTCTTACACTTGAGTGGGAACAAACCGAACTTCTCCCATGCAGGCAGATACTCATCACCAATCAGGCTCTTGTCGATGTCCTTATCATAGTCGATGCAGTCGAATGCAGGAATCTTAATCTGAGCATAAGAACCAGGCAGGAAGTCCATGTGAGCACCTGCAGGCAGCTGCACTTTGAACTCCTTGATGAAGGTAGCCACGTTCTTGTTAGAGATAACAGTACACTCGTACTCTTTAACACCCAGAATTGACTCATCTACATGAATCTTCAGGTCGCCCTTCACCTTGCACTGACATCCCAGACGCCAGTGATCCTTGATCTCCTTACGGGTGAAGTGAGGCTTCTCTGAGTCGAGAATCTCGCCACCGCCCTCAAGAACCTGTACCTTACACTGGCCGCATGATGCCTTACCACCACAGGCAGAAGGCAGGAAGATGCCATTCTGATTGAGTGTAGCCATCAGGTTGTTACCCTGAGGCACATTGATAGTGCGCTCGCCATTGATCTCAATATTCACATTGCCCGAGGGAGACAGATATTTCTTCGCAACGAGCAGGATGATGACGATGGCAATGATCGTCACCAGAAACACGATAATGCTATTTAAAATAAACATACTGTCCTCCTCTTAAATTTTAAGTCCGCTGAAGCACATCATAGCCATAGCCATCAAGCCAACGGTGATAAACGTAATTCCGAGTCCCTGCAAAGGCTTGGGAACATCGCTGTACTGCATCTTCTCACGAATAGCACCCATAGCCACAATAGCTATTGTCCAACCGATACCTGAACCAAAAGCGTAAACCAAAGCGTCAACAACGCTGGTGATGGCTTTAGTCTCTGAGGGGTCGAGCAGGATGCGCTGCTGCATGAAGAGTGATGCACCCATGATGGCACAGTTCACAGCAATCAGAGGCAAGAAGATACCCAAGGCTGCATAAAGTGATGGAGAATACTTCTCAACCACCATCTCTACCAACTGCACGATACCTGCGATAACAGCGATAAAGAGGATGAATGACAGATAAGAGAGGTCCATGCCGAAGATGCCGTTTTCACTAAGCACCTTGGTCTGGAGCAGATAATCAACTGGGACAGTGACCAGCAGCACAAAAGTAACTGCCATACCCAATCCGAGCGATGTCTTAACATTCTTCGAAACGGCAAGGAACGAGCACATACCCAAGAAGAATGCGAAAATCATATTGTCGACAAAGATCGACCTAAAGAATAATGATATTGCGTGTTCCATAAATTACTTCTCCTTATAAAAATATGCACGATGTATCCAGATGACGCATCCCACCAAAATCAGAGCCATGGCAGGCATTGTCATCATACCATTGTTAAAGTCCTTGCAGTCAATGATCTGGAAGCCCAGCAATGAGCCACGTCCGAAGAACTCACGGAAAGCTCCCACGACAACCAAAATCATAGCATAGCCGATACCATTACCCACACCATCGAGGAACGAAGGCCAAGGCTTGTTCTGCATAGCGAAAGCCTCAAGACGGCCCATCAGAATACAGTTGGTGATAATCAAACCAACATATACTGAGAGCTGTACACTTACGTCATAAACGTAGGCTTTGAGCACCTGAGAAACAATGGTTACCAGCGCTGCAACAACAACCAACTGTACCACAATACGGATACGGTTAGGAATGGTGTTACGAATAATTGAGATAATCACATTAGAGAAGGCTGTAATAACAGTCACAGCTAGACCCATCACGATAGCCGGCTTCAGCTGGCTGGTTACAGCAAGTGCAGAACAGATACCCAGTACCTGCACCAATATGGGATGATCGAGGTTCAACGGATTAGTGAAAGCCTCTTTGTTTTGCTTACTTAATAGTGCCATAGTCTTAGTTCTTTAAAAAGTCCAAGTACTTCTTAGTCAACTGCTCCTGCAGCATCTTGCTCACAGCAGTAGAGGTCACGGTAGCACCTGTAACAGCATCAACCGTTGTCTCGTTGTTCACGTTTTTCTCGACAGACAATGCAAGTGTCTCTTTGCTCTCATCGGCAAAAATCTTCTTGCCATGGAACTTAGCCTGCCAATCAGGGTTATCCTTGATTTCAGCACCAAGACCAGCTGTCTCACTTTCATGATTGAAATAGGCTCCATAGATGGTGTTCTTATCACTATCTACTGACAGGAATGCACTGATGCCACCCCACATGCCCTGTCCCTTCAAAGGAAGAACATACTTCACATCACCATTCTCCAAAGTGCAGACATATACATTCTGCGCCTCGTCGAAGGTCACAATCTTCTCATAGGTAGCATGTGCTTCGTCGTCTGAAAGACCACGAAGGTTCAGTGAATTCAGAATCTGCTTCTCCTGATCGAGAGCCACATTCTTGTCCTGCTGAGGCTTCAAGCTCTGCGACACGAAGGCCAAGAGGAAAGCCACAATCAGTACAAGCACCGTACTATATACAATAATGTACGTATTGGAATTTGTATTCAGTTTCATTTATTACCTCCTCTCTTCAAACGTTTCGTAATATTGCGGTCAACCACGAAGTAGTCAATCGTAGGAGCAAACATATTCATCAGCAGGATAGCCAACATCATGCCCTCGGGGAAACCAGGATTCATGACACGAACCACAATGGCAACAACACCAATGAGGAAGCCATAGATCCACTTACCACACTCCGTGCGACATGAGGTAACAGGATCGGTTGCCATGAACACAGCACCGAAACAGAAACCGCCCAGGACGATGTGCTCGTACCAATGAATTGGAGTCATTTCAAGGCTCTCGAACAGCAAACCTGCCAGAATACCACCAGCGAAGACGCTGAACATGGTCTTCCAAGAAGCGATGCCTGTGTAGAGAAGAATAACTGCACCAATGGCAATAGCAATAACGCTAGTCTCACCAATTGAGCCAGGAATCAAACCTGTTACAGCATCCATATTGAAGGCATAGCTATCCAGGTGTGAAAGAGGTGTAGCTCCAGAGAATCCGTCGGGCACCTGACCACCAAAACCAAAGATAGGACTATTAGCAATCCAAGCCTGATCACCTGTCATTTTCTGAGGATAGGCAAAGAACAGGAAGGCACGTGCCATTAATGCGGGGTTAAAGATGTTCATACCTGTACCACCGAAGATCTCCTTACCAATAACAACGGCAAAAGCAACGGCGATAGCCAGCATCCAAAGAGGCAAGTTTACAGGAACAATCAGAGGAATCAGGATACCACTTACAAGGAAGCCTTCCTGGATCTCCTCGCCCTTCCACTGTGCCCAGGCAAACTCGATACCCAGACCTACGATGTAAGAAACGAGGATTTTGGGAAGAACAGCCAGGAAGCCAAAGATGAACATATCCATGAAGGAAGCATCCAAACCTGAGGCAATGGCATTCTGATATCCCACATTATACATACCGAACAGCATAGCAGGCATCAGAGCGATAACTACCATACTCATAATACGCTTCGAGTCGATGGCATCGTGGATGTGTACACCTTTCGTCGATGTGGTGTTAGGCACATAGAGGAAGGTCTCGAAACCATCGAACAGACTACGGAAAGCGTGCAGCTTGCCGCCCTCTTCGAAGTTCGGCTTAATCTTATTTAAGTAATTTCTTATTGCTTTCATCGTCTATTATGCGTTTTCTTTACGTAAATTATTCAAACCTTCACGAACGATGCGCTGAAGTTCAAGTTTTGAAGAGTCAACAAACTCAGCAAGCGCAAAGTCCTCGGGAGCAACCTCGTAGATACCCAACTGCTCCATCTTGTCGATGTCGCCAGCAATGATCGCCTTGATCAGGTATTCGCCATAGATATCCATAGGCAGCACTTTGTCATACTCTCCACTCATAATCATGTGACGCTCGCCACCCTTAACACGGGCATCCAAAGCATACTCTTTCTTACCAAACAGCCAAGAGAAATAGCTGCGGTTTACAGAGAACTGATTAAAGCGGGGCATAATCCATCCCAGCATCTCATCGTTGTCGTCACCCTCGGGGATAACAGTAATCTCTGAAGTATGAGCTCCGAGGAAGCCATCTTTTGAAGTCTGGCGACCCGTCAGCACGTTACCATTGATTACACGAACAGAATGAGAATTGTCATAACTGTTGCTGAGCAACGTTGACAACTCCTCTCCCACCTTCATATCAACATAGCAGGGGTTGGTCACTTCGCTACCACAAAGAGCAACAGTACGAGTAAGATCAACCTTGCCAGTATTGAAAAGACGACCAATAAAGAGAACTACTGTAGGATCACCAATAGTCCAAACGATCTCACCTTTGTTTACTGGATTAAGGTGATTAACTTGAACGCCTACGTTACCTGCAGGGCATTTGCCGTCAAACACAGTTACCTCGACGTCCTTTTCAACGTTCATCTGCTGCAACTTAGACTGAAGGTCGGGCTGAACACCAAGACCCAAATAAGTCTTAGCAATCTTAGACAATGCCTGCAAACCAGTTACGAAATCTTGCTCCTGACCTTTCACTTCGAAATCAAAACTGCCAGCTAAGGGCTTGTCACGAAGTGCAGAAACAAAGATAGCCTTCGGCATCACCGAGGGATTGGTGGAGATGGCATAAGGAAGCTGATTGATGTATCCAAAGATACCAGCTTCGAGCAGAGCGTCAACAACGGCCTTGCCGTCCATCTTTGACACGTCCTTCTTACCAAAATCCACATACTGTTGTTGAGCATCGGCCTCTACTTTCACACAGAGCACCTTGCGACGTTCGCCACGTTCCACTGCGGTAACTTTACCACTGACTGGAGAGGCAAAACGAACTTCGGGATAGAGCTTGTTTACAAACAAGGCATCCCCGGCCTTGACAACGTCACCTTCACGGACAATCACTTTGGGCGTAACTCCCTCAAAATCGTCGGGTACCAAAGCATACTTGCCGTTCGATTTGAGGTCCAGTTTCGTTTCCTTCGCTTTCCCCTGAAGATGAATGTCTAAGCCTTTGCGTAGCTTAATAACATTTGCCATATATAATCAATGAGAATTAATTAAAGTCTATTCTTTTAGCGGTGCAAAATTAATAAAAATTAGTAATATAGGGAACAAATATTCACCGAAAAATGTGGGAATAAAAACTTTTTGTCGTAATTTTGCAACTGAAAAAAGACGAAAGCAAAACTTTTGCTATCTCGGTTTATCAGTTTGAAGCGGCTTAAACATATAACCAACTGGACAATATGGAGCATCGTGGCGCTCTATATGTCTCTTTTAGTTCTCATTCAGATGCCAGTAATTCAGGATGGCATTGGAAGGAGAATGGCTTCTTTTTTAGGTCAAAAGATTGGCACAGAGGTATCTATAGGACGAGTTGACCTAGGCTTTTTCACACGTATCATCATCGATGACGTGGTGGTGAAAGATCAGCAGAATACCGAGATGCTAAAGGCAGGACGCTTATCCGTGAAGTTCAACCCGCTATCATTGATGGAAGGAAAACTGCAGATCTCTTCCGCTCAACTTTTCAATGCAAACGCAGTATTGTACCAGAAGGACTCTTTGACAGGTCCCAACTATCAGTTTGTCATCGACTCTCTATCTTCTAAAGATGATAATTCTTCGTCAAAACTCGACCTTATAATCAAATCTTTGATAGTAAGGCGTTCAAGCATCAAATACGACCGATATGACAAGCCAGTAACACCTGGGCAACTAAACTTAAACCATCTATATATTAATGATGTGAGCGCACACGTCATGTTGAAGAGTCTGTCGAAGGACTCTATCAACGTCAACCTGAAACGACTGACGTTCAACGAGCAGTCAGGACTGGTTGTAAGTCGCATCTCGGCATTATACGAAGCCAACGATCACCAAGCTACTATTCGTAATTTCCGTTTAGAACTGCCTAACACCAACATTCTGGCCCCCCAATGGACCATCAATTACGAAGGTGGAAACATGAAGAACATGCAAGGTGCGTTCAGTCATTCGCATATCACGCTGTCTGACCTTGCAAGTATTGACAAGAAGTTAAAGCCATTCAACGAGCCCATAGACTTTGAGACAACCGTCATTGGTGGCTCACACTATGTATCTCTTCAAAGCACTAAGATCTCTATCCCTGAAGAACTGCGCTTTGAGGGCGACGGACAAATAGACTGGAAAGCTAAAAAACTGGCGTGGCAGACACGAATCAACAACCTACACATAGACAATTCCCTCATCGTAAAGCTGCACGAAAACTTCAAAGAGATTCCGGAATTATTGGTGCGTCTCAATGACATCAACATATCTGGAGAGGCTAGACAATCACACAACGGTCTTTTGGAGGCTAAAGGCATCATCCAAACCGGCATTGGTCACGCAACAATAAAAGGTTCTATTTCGCCCGATAAAAAAATTACATCCGTTATCAAGTCAGACAGTTTAAACCTTGGAAAACTCCTGAACGATAATCACCTGGGGCTTATATCTTCAAACATCAATATCAGCGGAACAACTACACAAGCAAAAGTGAACGCTGATATATCGAGGTTCGATTACAACAACTATAGCTATCACAACATCAACATCAATGGTACATATCGTCCTACAGAAATAGATGGTGCCATTCAAATTAATGATCATAATTTACAAGTTAACCTCAATGGTGCATGGAACAAGTCAGCAAAATCCAACTTCAGACTTAGCGGTCTTATCGCCAAACTGGCCCCCGAAGCACTCAACTTATCCAACCAGTGGGGGAACGTATCTTTCTCCACATCAATCGACGCTAACTTCCGGGCTACCACCCCCAACAATGCAGAAGGAAATATCAACATCAGCAACTTTCTGATGACCACAAATGATTCTTTATCAAAAAGAATTTATAATATTGAGAATCTTAATATTACATCAGGCTATAACGAAGACAAGAACCACTTCCTAAACATTAAGGGAGACATGGGCGAGATCTTACTCAAAGGTCACTTTGAATGGCAGACCTTGCCCCAGAGTTTCATTAATTATATTGCATCTAAGCTCCCCACTCTACCCGGATTACCTCAGTCCAAGTCCCAACCCCACAACGACTTTGAACTAGAGATATATCTGACAGAAACCGAATGGCTTGAAAAGTTATTGGGCATACACATAATAATTAACAAGCCTGCGCACCTTCAAGCCAAGCTCAATGATCTTTCCAACGAGTTAGACATCTATGGTCAGTTCCCCTCTTTCACCTATAACGACGCTCCATATCAGGATGGATTCATTCATCTGACGACAGAAAAAGATACCGCTTTCTGCGAATTAGAACTCAATAAAATCATGGACAACGGACGCCGTACTTTATTATCGCTAACATCCAAGGCGTCCGACAACCTGATTACAAATTCCTTAACATGGGACAACAGCACACGCTGGAGCAGTGACCACACCCAGGCTATGTATGGCACCATCAACACCATTACACAGCTTTACACCAACGAGACAGGCAAAGCTGAGGCCCAAGTACGTGTGCTTCCGTCATTGATGCACCTAAGAGGAGCCGACTGGAATCTTGAGCCATGTGATATTCTGTACTCAGACAATCACTTGATCATCGACCATTTTAATATATCGCATGGAGAGCAGCATCTCAACATCGACGGTGTTGCTTCAAACAATCCTGCTGATACCATTACGCTGGATTTAAATCAAATGGACGTTGAATACATTCTTGACTTGGTCAACTTCCATTCGGTAGATTTCGCGGGTAAAGCCTCTGGAAAGGTCTATGCGAATAACATCTTTGGCGAATTCGGTGCAAAAGCTGATCTGGAAGTAGCAGACTTCCACTTCCAGAATGGCGGCATGGGAACACTCTTCGCAAAAGCAGAATGGAACAAGCAGAAGCAGCAGATCGATATTGACGCCGTAAGCATTGAGAGCCTGCTAGCTAGAACAAAAATCAAAGGCTACGTATCACCTGTCCACAGCAATATCGACCTCAAGATAAACGCCGAAGGCACCAGTCTTGAATTCTGTAAGTCGTTCACCTCCAGTTTTCTGAAAGACATCTCTGGACGAGGTCATGGCTTTGTAGAAGTAGTGGGATCGTTTGGCGAAATGAACCTACTGGGTGATGTTGCCGTAGATGGTAAAGTCTCTGTAACAGCCTTAGGCACTACCTATACCATCGAGGGCGACACCGTTCATCTGGTAGAAAACGATATTCAGTTTAAGGACTTTAAAATCTTCGACACCAATCATCACGTAGGAAGACTGACTGGCGGTGTTCATCACGACCACATCTCAAACTTCACATTCGATTTTGACATTGAGGCAGACAACTTGCTGGCATACGATTTCCCGACTTATGAGGACGGAAGCACCATCTGCGGTACAGTTTATGCGAATGGAAAAGTTGACCTGCACGGACACAATGATGAAATCGTTATCAATTGCAACGTGACCCCCACTCGCGGTTCTACTTTCAGCTATAACGCTGCAAACCCCGATGCTATCAATCAGCAGAACTTCATCACTTGGTCTTCGAGAAACAAAGACCTGACAGACGACTTTGTAGAGATTCAACAGGGCTCGACAAACCAGAACAACCAATCGAACCTTTATATCAACTTTCTGATCAACGCCACACCTGATGCCACACTGAAGCTTCTAATGGACCAGAATACCGGTGACAACATCTCACTTAGGGGCAATGGCATACTGAGAGCACAGTTCTATAACAAAGGCGCATTCACCATGTTTGGAACCTATGGTGTTGAGGAAGGTACCTATGGTATAACCATACAAAACATCATCAAGAAAACATTCAACTTCCAGCCCAACGGAACTATTAGTTTCAGAGGAGATCCTTTCGAAGCCAACCTGAACCTCCAGGCACTATACACCGTGAATGGCGTTTCACTTTCCGATTTGAACATCGGTAACTCCTTCTCTAATACCGTAAGGGTCAACTGTCTGATGAACATCACCGGAACAGCCGGTTCTCCGCGCATTGACTTCGACTTAGACATACCTAATGTCAATAGCGAGGAAAAGCAGATGATTCGTTCGGTGATTACCAGCGAACAAGAAATGAATCAGCAAGTACTTTATCTATTAGGTATAGGCCGTTTCTATACGCAAGGAGCTAATAATGCAGAACAACAGCAGTATGGACAAACTCAGCTTGCGATGCAGAGTTTCTTGTCTGGTACGGTATCTACACAGATTAACCAACTCTTGTCTCAGGTTGTCAACTCCAACGACTGGAACTTTGGTGCTAACATCTCAACAGGCAACGAAGGTTGGAACAACGCCGAGTACGAAGGTCTGGTTAGCGGTAAGATGCTCAACAACCGCTTACTCGTGAATGGTCAGTTTGGCTACCGCGACAATGCCAAGCAAGCAACGCCCTCATTCATTGGCGACTTCAGCCTGCGCTACCTGCTGTACCCTAATGGTAACTTAGCTCTCAAGGTGTATAATCAAACAAACGATAGATATTTCACACGTTCTTCACTTAACACCCAGGGCATAGGTCTCATCATGAAAAAGGACTTTAATGGCATTCGCGATCTGTTCCGCATCAGTAAGCCCAGAAAACGAGACGAACAGAAAGCTAAAGAGACTAAAGAAACAAAAGAATAGTTTAGCCTTTGCTCCTATCCTATACTTTAGAACGCGTGATTCTAGACTCTAGAATAGCCAGTTCCAGACTTTAGAATAATCAGATCTAGACTCTAGAATCACGCGTTCTAGAGTCTAGATTCGACACAAAACTTATCGAATAACATCGCAATAGCGCCACTTTTACCTCATTAAACAATGAGTATTGAACATTGACCATGCCGCTTTTGTCATGCGAAACCAATGCTTCTGCCCCGATTTCAAAGTTGATAAAAAGAAATAAGAGGAAACCTTCACAGGTTTCCTCTTTTGTTACCTTTGCATTCAAAGAATCGATGCAAATGGTTTCGAAAGAAGATTGTCTGTCTCACGACTCACAATCTTCAAAATTAACCTTAATAATCTAATACCATGAAAAACACGGTGCAAATATATACATTTTTATTATAGCCTCCAACATTTTTGCACTCCACCAATATGATATTTAATATAATTTAATGATTAGGCTACTTTTTTATATTTTTTCAAAACAACATTCTTGGTACAAATTGAAAAAAGTAGTACCTTTGCAAACTGATTATGAATTCATACAAGGAACGTCCACATATTGCAATCGTTGATTCGAACACATTAGCTGTTTTAGGACTGAAACAGTTGCTGCAGAATGTATTGCCAATTTTAAAGATTGACACATACAATTCTTTGGCAGAACTGGCAGCCAATCACCACGAAAAATATGCGCACTTTTTTGTATCTATGAATTTAGTCCTTGAGCATATTGAATTTTTCCGAGAATACAGGAAAAAGACGATTGTTCTTACGATGTCACGAGAAGACAGCAGCCAGCTCAAGGAATTCCACTCGATGTGTATCAACGTGCCAGAACACGAATTGGTAAGATCTCTACTCATGCTCGAGCAGCATGGTCATAGTCACGGGAAAAATCTGCCAGAGATGCCTGAGGCACTTAGAAAGAACATCCTTTCCACCCGAGAAATCGAAGTTATTTCCTTGATTGTGCAAGGTTATATCAACAAGGAAATAGCAGAGAAGCTACACATTGGGTTAGCCACTGTTGTTACACACAGAAAAAACATCATGGACAAGCTAGGCTTTAAGAGTGTTTCGGCTCTTACGATCTATGCCGTGATGCATGGATATGTAGATATCAACAAGATTTAATAGCAGCCCATTCCTTTTGCCGTCGAGAGAGAATCAAGATGGAAATCGTACTTTAGATTATCTTCATCAATCAGCACAAAGTGTTGTTTTCCCTGAATAGAATCTTTAGGACTCTCCCATTTTACGTTGACAAAAGTCTGAAATACAGAGTCTTTGATCTCTGGCGTACGAAGAAGTGTATTCTCGAAGTAATAACTATATGCCACAGTAGTATCTTTCGACTCGCCCATCACCACATCCTCATCATAGCCCGTGACAATAGAATTTTTCATTTGCAGACCTACAAGCGGATAATTATAGTCTTTATAATAATTGGAGAAGCGAAGAGCGGCGCCTCTACCGCCAGCAAATGGATAGAATTGTCCAAAAGTACATGAGTTTATCAAAGCCAATCCACCATGAACAGAGAAGCAATCTCCCTGAGCATTGGTAAACTGACAATTCAAAAACTCTGCATAAGCATTAAAAAGCTCTACCCCATGTCCCTTGCTATTGTGCACGATGGTATGATCCATATACAACCGGCAGTCGCTCTCGGTATATTCAGCAGAGTCACACACCAGGCCATTGACGGCATTACGAATCTCGGAATTCAGAATCACATTTTCCGTTGATGAGCTATGTAAACGAATACCTTTCCACTGACCACTCACGCGATCATACGGCAGATAATCGAACATATGATCTTGTCTGTCGCCACGAAAGACCACGTTTTTGGCAAACATCGTACCATAGACTTCTACCCCAGCACCATCATGAAAGTATAGTGTGGTATTCCTGATATTCAATAAAGCGGCGCTATCTACTGTCAAACTGCCATAAATCACGATAGGACGAGCGCTTTCTATGACGGTATCTGATTTTATGACCCAATCTTTTTTTATATCAGCATCCCATGAAACGGCTCTAAGGTTCACCTTTTGCTGGATGCCACTTTCCAACTGAAACAGGATATCATCCTCTATCGTTTGCGGCATTGTGCTTTTGTTCTCTGGTGCTGTCAACTCTACGAACACACGAATACTGTCACCCTTACGAATTTCTAAATCAGATACCACGGAGCCTAAAGAATTGTCGAGGTAGCTACCATCTACATTTACACGAAAACCCGATTGGTTGCCATTTCGCAGTCGTACCGTTTTTAATCGAACACCTTCCTTATTGGAGTTATAGACCCAAAAGTCATACATCCGCGAACCGATAGACGTAAAGACGGTATCTACCTTAACGGTGTCTGTTGAGAAGTTCAACAAAGCCGACTGACTTGTGGTAAACAAGTCATCATCTGAGCAGGAGAATAGTGCTGACAGTATAATTGAGAATAAAAAAATCCGTTTCATCATATAGACAAAACGGATTATTCCTTATTTTATTATATAATTACTTACCAAAGTAGCGCTTTAGCAAACCAGAGAAGCCTGCTCCATGACGAGCCTCGTCTTTTGCCATCTCATGAACGGTGTCATGGATAGCATCGAAGCCCATTGCCTTGGCCTGCTTTGCCAGCTCAAACTTATCGGCACAAGCGCCTTCCTCTGCAGCGGCACGCTTCTCCAAATTAGTCTTGGTATCGAAGACCACTTCGCCCAGCAGTTCTGCAAAACGACTAGCATGATCAGCCTCCTCGAAAGCATAACGCTTGTAGGCTTCGGCAATTTCAGGATAACCTTCACGATCAGCCTGACGAGCCATGGCCAGATACATACCGACCTCGCTGCATTCTGCGTGATAGTTGTTGCGCAACTCATTAATCATTTCTTCGGGCACGCCCTCAATCTTACCATCACCCAGACGGTGAACAGTAGCATATGTCACTTCGCCGGCCTGCTCTTTTAACTCAGAGAACTTAGAAGCTGGTGCTTTACAAATAGGACACTTCTCGGGTGCTGACTCGCCTTCATAGATATATCCACAAACAGCGCATATAAATTTCTTCTTCATAAAATATAAATTTAGTTGGTTAGCATTTAAATCTATGTTGCAAAGATAAACATTATAATCAAAATCACAAAACAAAAAGCACTTTTTCTTTCTTTTTTTATTTCAACTTTCAACTCCTGTCTTTGGCACGGTATTTGCAAAGACTTGAGCAGACGTTAAATTAATTATATCATGCAAAAAGGTAACATCGGGGTTACGACAGAGAACATTTTCCCCGTCATCAAAAAGTTTCTCTATAGCGATCAGGAAATATTCCTTCGTGAGATGGTCAGCAATGCTGTTGACGCCACACAGAAGTTGAAGACACTTGCCGAAAAGGGTGAATACAAAGAAGAACTTGGCGACCTGACAGTTCGCGTGAACCTTGACACCGAGAAAGGTACTATTACCATTAGTGATCATGGTATCGGAATGACTGAGGAGGAGATCGACAAATATATCAACCAGATTGCTTTCTCGGGCGTCACCGAATTCCTGGAGAAGTATAAAGATAATGCCAACAACATCATCGGTCACTTCGGATTGGGTTTCTACTCTTCTTTCATGGTATCAAAGAAAGTAGAAATTATCACTAAGTCTTGGAAGGAAGGTTCAAAGGCCGTGAAATGGAGCTGCGATGGCAGTCCTGCCTACGAGATTGACGATGCCGAACGTGCAGATCATGGTTCAGACATTATCCTCTACATCGACGATGACAACAAGGACTTCCTGGAGAAGAACAAGCTGGAAGGTCTGTTGAATAAATACTGCAAGTTCCTGCCCGTACCCGTGGCCTTTGGCAAAAAGACCGAATGGAAAGACGGCAAACAGGTGGAAACAGCAGAGGACAACATCATCAATAATGTAGAGCCCCTGTGGACAAAGACTCCTTCTACGCTGAAAGACGAGGACTACAAGTCTTTCTATCGCACACTCTACCCCATGCAGGACGAGCCTCTGTTCTGGATTCACCTGAATGTGGACTACCCATTCAACCTGACGGGTATTCTTTACTTCCCCAAGATCAACAATAGCCTGGAGCTGCAGAAGAACAAGATTCAGCTTTACTGCAACCAAGTATTTGTAACAGATCAGGTTGAAGGCATTGTACCTGAGTTCCTCACCCTGCTTCATGGTGTTATCGACTCGCCAGATATTCCTCTGAACGTGAGCCGTTCATACCTGCAGAGCGACCGTGAGGTAAAGAAGATTTCAACCTATATCACCAAGAAGGTTTCTGATAGACTTAAGGCTATCTTCAACGAAGACCGCAAGGCCTTTGAGGAGAAATGGGACAACCTCAAGATCTTTATCAACTACGGCATCCTTACCGAGGAGAACTTCTATGATCGTGCCAAAGACTTCTCTCTGTTCAAGGACAGCGAAGGCAAGTACTTCACCTTTGATGAATACAAGACCCTGATTGAGACTACACAGAAAGATAAGGACGGCAACCTGATTTATCTCTACGCCACCAATCTCAACGAGCAGTATTCATACATCAAGGCCGCACAAGACAAGGGCTACTCAGTGCTCTTGTTTGACGGACAGCTCGACGTTCCCTGCATCCAGACCCTGGAACAGAAATTCGAGAAGAGCCGCTTCACTCGTGTGGACGCAGACACCGTGGATCACCTGATTCAGAAAGACGACGCGCCCAAGTGCACTCTGGCAGACAACGAGCGTGACAATTTGACAGCCGTATTCCAGTCACAGATGCCAAAACTGGAGAAAGCAGAGTTCCTCGTAGAGGTCAACAGCCTTGGCGAGGAGCAGCGCCCTGTTGTGATTACTCAAAACGAATGGATGCGACGCATGAAGGAAATGAGCCGCTATCAGAGCGGTATGAGCTTCTATGGGCAGATGCCAGACTCATTCAATCTGGTACTGAACAGCGATCATCGCCTTATCAAGGAGGTGCTCAACGAAGCACAATCTGCACTCTCCGCCGACCTCAATCCTATCGAGAGCGAGCTGAAAGGACAAGAAGCGCGTATGGCTGCACTCAATCAGAAAACTGAGAAGAAGAAGCCCGAAGAGATTACTCAGGAAGAAAAAGACGACAAGACCAAGACTCAGAGCACTATCGACGATCTGAAAAAGAAGAAAGAACAGCTTATCAGCGATTATGCCCAGAAGAACACCATCGTGCACCAGCTTATCGACCTGGCTTTGCTTCAGAATGGTATGCTGAAAGGCGAGTCGCTGGATAAGTTCCTGAAACGTAGCTTTGACTTGATAAAATAACAACTATCCCTATGTAAAAGCATAGCTTTTGCACCATAAAAGTGCCACTTTAGCATCGGAAAACAGTAACTTTTCCATGACTAAAGTGGCACTTTTCTGTAAGTCAGATATATGCAGAGATGTTTTACCCCATTAATAAGCATTGCATTTAATATGTTATAAACTCCAAAAAAGTAAATGATTAGACATTAGTTATCAAAAAAAAGTTGTAAATTTGCACCTTGTTTTATAAGAAGTAATCACATTATATCAAATAAAAATGAACAAAAACACTCTTACGGGATTTGCCCTTATTGCGGTTTTATTAGTTTTGTTTAACTGGTGGTCTCAACCCACTCAAGAAGAGATAGATGCCTATCAGAGACAGCAGGATAGCATTGCGCAAATACAGGCAAATGCAGAACAACAGAAAGAAGAAGCACTTAACGCTGCAAAAACAGAAGCCGTTGTCGATAGTGCTGCCCTGTTCTACAATGCCATGAATGGCAAGAACGAAGTTGTGACACTCAGCAACGACAAGGTGGTTCTGAGCTTCAACACCAAGGGAGGCTCGCTGGCAAGTGCCAAGATCTTGAACTTCGAAGATCGTGACAACAACGCCGACGTAACGCTCTTCACCAGCGAAGGACAGCAGATGAACTTTGTCATCGATGGTAAGGAAGACAATATCAACACACAAAACCTATACTTCACGGCTCATAAGGAAGGTGACCAGAAGCTGGTGATGACTGCAGAGACCAACGACGGTGGACAATTGCAAATCAACTACGAGTTGGGACCTAACTATATGCTCCACATGTCTGTACAGGCTCAGAACATGAGCAAGCACTTCAGTTCTACACTGAAGGATATGACCATCCAATGGCAGGACTCATGCCGCCAGCAAGAAGCAGGTTTCATGTTCGAGAATCGCTACTCTACCCTAACCTACAAAGAGACAGAGGGTGATACTGACTATCTGAGCGAGACTTCAGAAGATGAAGAAACAACAGAAAAAGCACTCGATTGGATTGCATTCAAGAACCAGTTCTTCTCTGCTGTTCTCATTGCGAAAGATGATTTCCAAAAAGGCGCTCATTTGGTAAGCACCCCACAGGAGAAAGGTACTGGTTTCCTGAAGCACTATCAGGCAGAACTGACAACAAAGTTCGATCCCACGGGTAAGGAAGCTTCTGAGTTTGAGATGTATATCGGTCCTAACGATTTCCGTCTGATTCAGAGCGTCGAGGAGCAGAGCACATTCGGCAAAGACCTTGACCTCGAACAGCTTGTATATCTGGGATGGCCCCTCTTCCGCATCATCAACCGTTGGTTTACACTTTACGTATTCGACTTCCTCACCCAGTTTGGATTCAACATGGGTATCGTACTCATTCTCATTACTCTCTTGCTGAAGGCCATCACCTTCCCCATGGTAAAAAAGAGCTATCTCTCTAGCGCAAAGATGCGCGTGCTGAAACCCAAACTCGACGAAGCTACAAAGCAATACAACAAGCCAGAAGACCAGATGCAAAAGCAACAGGCCATGATGCAGCTCTACGCACAGTATGGTGTTTCTCCTCTTGGAGGTTGCCTGCCCATGCTTATTCAGATGCCTATCTGGATTGCAATGTTCAACTTTGTGCCTAATGCCATCCAGCTGCGTCGCGAGTCTTTCTTGTGGATCAACGACCTGTCAACCTACGACCCCATCGTGGAATGGGGAACCCATATTTGGGGTATTGGCGATCATCTCTCACTGACGTGTATCCTTTTCTGCGTATCTAATATCCTTTATAGCTATATGACCATGCGTCAGCAGCGCGATCAGATGGTAGGTCAGCAGGCCGAGCAGATGAAGATGATGCAATGGATGATGTACCTCATGCCACTCATGTTCTTCTTCATGTTCAACGACTACTCTGCTGGTCTGAACTTCTACTACTTCATCTCTCTGTTCTTCTCTGCAGCCATCATGTGGACACTGCGCAAGACAACAGACGATGCCAAACTGCTGGCTATCCTTGAAGCACGCTATAAGGAGAACAAGAACAATCCCAAGAAGCAAAGCGGACTGGCTGCCCGCCTGGAGGCTATGCAGAAACAGGCCGAGGAATTGCAGCGTCAACGTCAGAACGGATATAAGAAATAAACCATAAACACATTCACAAACAAATGAAGATTGGATTTGACAATGAGAAGTATCTGAAGATACAATCAGAGCATATTCGTGAGCGAATAGCACAGTTTAACGGCAAACTATATCTGGAGTTAGGTGGCAAACTGTTTGACGACCACCACGCTTCTCGCGTATTGCCAGGATTCAAGCCCGATTCAAAACTGCGCATGTTTGCTCAACTGCGCGACCAACTGGAGATTGTTATTGTGGTCAGCGCAGAAGACATCGAGAAGAACAAGGTACGTGCCGACCTCGGCATCACCTACGATGAGGATGTGCTCCGTCTTCGCGAAGAGTTTATGAATCGCGACTTCATGGTAGGCTCTGTCGTCATTACACACTACAATGGTCAGAAGGCTGCCGACCAGTTCCGTCATCGACTGGAACGAATGGGCATCAAATCGTACGTTCACTATCTTATCGATGGCTATCCCCACAACGTGGAACTCATTGCCAGCGATGAAGGTTTCGGCAAGAACGATTATGTGGAGACCTCACGCGAACTGGTCATCGTCACAGCACCAGGACCTGGTTCTGGTAAAATGGCCGTTTGTCTCTCTCAGCTTTACAACGAGAACAAGCGTGGTGTACGTGCCGGTTATGCTAAGTTCGAGACATTCCCCGTGTGGAACCTGCCTTTGAAGCACCCCGTCAACATTGCCTATGAGGCTGCCACGGCCGACCTGAACGATGTTAACATGATCGACCCATTCCATCTGGATGCCTACGACAAGATTGCTATCAACTACAATCGCGACATCGAAATCTTCCCTGTGCTGAATGCATTGTTCGAAGGTATTTATGGTGAGAACCCCTATAAGTCGCCCACCGATATGGGTGTCAACATGGTTGGCTTCTGCATCAGCGACGATGAGGTTTGCTGTCAGGCCAGCCGCGACGAAATCATTCGCCGTTACTATGATGCCACCAATAAGATGGCCGATGGTATCGACAACGAACGCGAGGTCAACAAGATTCTCATGCTGTTCAACCAGGCGAAGATCACTACCGCCTATCGCCGCGTGACGGTTGCTGCCGCAGCCAAACAGGAGCTGACCGAGCAGACCGCCGCAGCTATGGAACTGGAAGATGGAACCATCATCACTTCTAAGTCGAGCCCTCTTCTGGGATGCAGCGCAGCATTGTTGCTGAATGCCATGAAGCATCTGGCTGGTATCGGCCACGAGGTAAAACTGATTCCTCAGAGTCTCATCGAGCCTGTGCAGAAGACCAAAATTGAATATCTGGGAGGCAAAAACCCACGTCTGCATACCGACGAGGTTCTCGTAGCACTCTCCGTATTGTCACCCGACGACGAGAACTGCCGCAAGGCACTTGAGCAATTGCCACAACTACGTGGTTGTCAAGTTCACAGCACCGTGATGCTCAGCGAGGTTGACCGCAAGATATTCAAGAAACTCGGCTGTGGACTCACCTGCGACCCTGTTAGAAAGAAATAAAAAAACAGTCAACACCATACGACCAAATCTGATAGAGTATGAAGCATATACTAACAACTGCCGCAGCAGTCATGATGCTGATAGCATGTGGCACACAGAAAGACAACGACCAAGTGAACATCCAAAAGCAGACAATCCAGTTGGAAAACGACCAAATGACCCCAGAAGCACTCTGGGCCATGAGTCGAATTGGTAGCTATCAGGCTTCGCCCGATGGTAAACATATCGTATTCCAGATGGGTTACTATAGTGTAGAAGAGAACAAGAGTCATCAAGTACTTTGGATGATGAATGCCGACGGCTCAGAACAAAAGCAGCTCACCGAAGATGCAGATAATGAGACTGACGCTCAGTGGCTCGACAATGAGACTATTGCCTTCCTGAAAGGTGGCGAAGTATGGAAAATGGACCTCAAAGGTTCTGGCCGCAAGCAACTCTCTAACACTGAAGGAAAGGCAGAGGGCTTCATGTTCTCGCCCGACCAGAAAAAGGTCATCGTGCTACAAAGCATTCCTTTCAACGAGATTATCAAAGAGAAGCCTGCCGACCTGCCCAAAACCACAGGTCGCGTGGTAACCGACCTGATGTATCGTCACTGGGATCACTATGTAGAAAGCATCCTGCATCCCTTTGTATTCAACGTGGATGACAACCTCACGATTACCAACGAAGGAAAGGACATCCTCGAAGGCGAACCCTACGAGTGTCCGATGGAGCCTTTCGGCGGTATGGAGCAGTTGGCATGGAGCCCCGATTCTAAGTTCATCGCTTTCACTTGTCGCACAAAGACAGGCATCAGCTATAGCATCTCTACGGATAGCGACATCTTCCTTTACGACGTGGAGAGTGCCGACTTAGACAAGACAATTAATCTGTGTAAAGGTAGTGAGTTTGGAGTAGTGTCAGATGGCGGATATATAGGTTCTCCTGACGGAATCTGCAATCCCACAAAATCACTGAAGAATCAGTATATCAACCAGCATGCTGACGTAAAAGACAGCAACGTGGGCTATGATATCAACCCCAAATTCTCGCCCGACGGACGCTATGTAGCTTGGCTTTCAATGAAGCGCGATGGCTATGAGAGCGATCGCAACCGCCTTTGCGTATGCGATCTCAGCATCGTTGCCAAAGACCGTCATGCCAACGCCAAGACCTTCGTCACAGAGTCGTTCGATTCTAGCGTTGACGATTTCTGTTGGGCTCCTGACTCACGTACATTATATTATATAGGTGTATGGCACGCCACCGAGAATCTCTATCGCACCAACGTTCAAGGTGAGGTTACTCAGCTGAGTAAAGACTGGGCCGACTTTGGTTCGCTGCAGATGCTGAACGACAAGCAGATTCTGGCCGAGCGTCACTCTTATCTGGAGCCTGCCGACCTCTATACAGTAACTCCTGGTGATAGTATCAGCGACACAAAGATTACTCAGATTACCGAGGTCAACAAGGAAATTCTTGACCAACTGGGCAAGCCATCTGTAGAACAGTATTGGGTGAAGACCACCGATGGCAAAGAGATGCTCACATGGGTTATCCTGCCTCCTCATTTCGATAAGAACAAGAAGTACCCCACCCTGCTCTTCTGCGAAGGCGGTCCTCAGAGTCCCGTTTCTCAGTTCTGGAGCTATCGTTGGAACTTCTTTATCATGGCCTCTCAGGGCTACGTAGTTGTTGCACCAAACCGTCGTGGTCTTCCCGGCTTCGGACAGGAATGGCTTGAGGAGATTAGTGGCGACTGGACTGGTCAGTGTATGAACGACTATCTGTCTGCTATCGACTTTGCCTGCGACAGTCTGTCGTATGTTGATCGCGACCGTCTTGGCGCTGTAGGTGCTTCGTTTGGTGGTTTCTCTGTTTACTACCTGGCTGGTCATCACGACAAGCGCTTCAAGTGTTTCATTGCCCACGATGGAGCTTTCAACCTCGAGGCTATGTACACCGAAACCGAGGAAAACTGGTTCTCTAACTGGGAGTATGACGATGCTTACTGGAACAAAGACCAGTCGCCTCGCGCTAAGAAAACCTACGAGAACTCTCCCCATCGTTTCGTAGATAAGTGGGATACACCTATTCTTGTCATCCATGGTGAGAAAGACTATCGCATCAATGCCACACAGGGTATGAGTGCCTTCAATGCAGCTCGCATGCGCGGTATCGAAGCCGAACTGCTCATCTTCCCTGACGAGAACCACTGGGTACTGAAACCTCAGAACGGCATTCTGTGGCAGCGCACCTACTTCGAGTGGCTGGATAAATGGTTGAAAAAATAAATTATAAACATATGACACAAACAATTCAAAAGACTCTACGCGACAGTGCTGCCATGCGCTGGACCGCTTTGCTTCTCTTGGCACTGGCTATGTTCTGTGCCTACATTTTCATGGATATCCTCTCTCCCATCAAGGACCTGATGCAAGAGACCCGTGGGTGGGACTCTACCGCCTTCGGTACGATGCAAGGCTCTGAGGTGTTCCTCAACGTGTTTGCCTTCTTCCTCATCTTTGCCGGTATCATTCTCGACAAGATGGGTGTTCGTTTCACCATGCTTCTCTCTACTGTTGTCATGCTCGTTGGTGCCATCGTCAAGTGGTACGCCGTAAGCGAAGCATTCGCTGGGAGTGCTTTGGAGACTTGGTTTAACAACAACCTGAACTACATTCCTCTCTTCGACGAACTGGGTGTCAGCCCCTTCTATGAAGGTATGCCCGCCTCGGCTAAGTTTGCCGCCTGCGGCTTCATGATTTTCGGTTGCGGTTGCGAGATGGCCGGCATCACTGTCAGTCGTGGTATCGTGAAGTGGTTTAAAGGCCGCGAGATGGCACTGGCTATGGGTTCAGAGATGGCTTTGGCTCGTCTGGGTGTAGCCACCTGTATGATCTTCTCGCCCTTCTTTGCCCGTTTGGGTGGCGAAGTGAGTGTCAGCCGTTCGGTAGCTTTCGGTGTTGTACTGATGTGTATTGCCGTCATCATGACGATTGTTTATTTCGTGATGGACCAGAAGCTCGATGCACAGACCGGTGAAGCTGAAGAAAAAGATGACCCCTTCAAGATCAGTGACCTGGGCAAGATTCTGACCGATAGCGGTTTCTGGATTGTAGCCCTGCTTTGCGTACTTTACTATTCAGCTATCTTCCCCTTCCAGAAATATGCCGTCAACATGTTGCAGTGCAACCTGACCCTCACTCAGCCAGAGGCCGGTTCTTTCTGGGCTAGTGAGTCAGTTACTATCTGGCAGTATGTCATCATGTTGGTGGTTGCAGCCGCTGGTTTTGCCAGCAACTTCCAGAAAGACAAGACCCGCCGCTACTGTCTGCTGTGTCTTTCTATCGTATCACTCGTCATTTACTGCTACATGGGCTTCATGCGCCAAACCGCAGAGAGCATCTTCGCTGTGTTCCCCCTGCTGGCCGTGCTCATCACGCCCATCCTGGGTAGCTATCTCGATCACAAAGGAAAAGCTGTCAGCATGCTCGTACTGGGCTCACTGCTGCTGATTGGTTGTCACCTCACCTTCGCCTTTGTTCTGCCTCTCTTCAAAGGCAGTGCCGTTGGTGGTGTGATTATCGCCTACGCCACCATTCTGGTGCTGGGTGCTTCTTTCTCACTGGTTCCCGCCTCACTGTGGCCCTCAGTGCCCAAGTTGGTTGATGCCAAGGTCATCGGTTCTGCCTATGCGCTGATTTTCTGGATTCAGAACATCGGTTTGTGGCTATTCCCCATGCTCATCGGTAAGGTACTCGACGCTACCAACCCCGAGGGAGTCAGTGCTACAGAGCTCGACTATACTGCTCCGCTCATCATGTTGGCTTCTTTAGGTGTTGCAGCCCTCTTGCTGGGTATTCTTCTGAAGGCTGTTGACAAGAAGAAGAATCTGGGTCTTGAGGAGCCAAACATCAAAGAGTAACTTCACTATCATACAATATAAAAGGAGGAGCCATCCAACACAGGATGACTCCTCCTTTTATAATGTTATAAAGTTACTTCTATTCTTTATCCAGCAAAATCTTCATCATCTCGACAGCGGCTTTAGCCACAGAAGTACCTGGACCGAAGATAGCTGCCACACCAGCCTTATAGAGGAAGTCGTAGTCCTGAGCGGGTATCACACCACCGGCAATCACCATGATGTCCTCACGACCCAGCTTCTTCAGTTCCTCTATGAGCTGAGGTATCAGCGTCTTATGGCCGGCAGCCAATGAAGAGGCGCCTACCACATGAACATCGTTCTCTACCGCCTCACGGGCAGCCTCAGCAGGTGTCTGGAACAATGGCCCCATATCCACATCGAAACCACAATCGGCATAACCTGTTGCCACTACCTTTGCACCACGGTCGTGACCATCCTGTCCCATCTTGGCAATGAAGATACGAGGACGGCGACCCTCCTTCTCTGCGAACTCATCTGTCAGCTTGCAAGCCAACTCGAAGTCGCTATCATTCTTTGATTCTGAACTATACACGCCTGAAATTGTTCTAATTATTGCTTTATAACGACCTACGATTTCCTCGCAGGCATCTGAAATCTCGCCCAATGTGCATCGCAACTGGGCAGCCTTGACAGCCAAGTCGAGCAAGTTATTCTCGCTTTTTCGTCCCTCATTAAAGTCGCGCACACACTCCGTGATAGCCTTGAGTGCAGCCTGACAAGCAGCCTCATCACGCTTACTGCGCACCTCTTTCAGGTTCTCCTCCTGCTGCTTGCGTACAGCGGTATTATCAACCTCGAGGATATCGATAGGATCTTCATGTTCCAAACGATACTTGTTGGTGCCAACGATGGTCTGCACACCACTATCGATACGAGCTTGAGTACGGGCTGCAGCCTCCTCGATACGCATCTTAGGAAGGCCCGTTTCAATGGCCTTTGCCATACCACCCAACTTCTCAATCTCCTGAATGTGCTCCCAAGCCTTGTGAACCAACTCATTGGTCAGCGTCTCCACATAGTAAGAACCAGCCCATGGGTCTATTTGCTTGCAGACCTTCGTCTCGTTCTGTATATAGATTTGCGTGTTACGAGCAATACGAGCAGAGAAATCTGTAGGCAGAGCGATAGCCTCGTCGAGAGCGTTGGTATGCAGAGACTGCGTATGACCCAGCACAGCAGCCATAGCCTCAATACAAGTACGACCTACGTTATTGAAGGGATCCTGCTCAGTAAGACTCCAACCAGAAGTTTGCGAGTGAGTTCGAAGTGCCAACGACTTGGGATTCTTGGCGCCAAAGCTCTTCACAATCTTAGCCCACAGCAGACGACCAGCACGCATCTTGGCAATCTCCATGAAGTGGTTCATACCGATAGCCCAGAAGAAGCTGAGTCGGGGGGCAAAAGCGTCCACGTCGATACCAGCATTCACGCCAGTGCGCAGGTAGTCCATACCGTCAGCCAAGGTGTAGGCCAACTCGATATCGGCAGTAGCGCCAGCCTCCTGCATGTGATAGCCTGAGATAGAGATACTATTGAATTTAGGCATCTTCTGCGAAGTATATTCGAAGATATCAGCAATAATCTTCATTGAGAATGCAGGTGGATAGATATAGGTGTTGCGCACCATGAACTCCTTCAAGATATCGTTCTGGATTGTTCCTGCCATCTCTTCGAGTTGAGCGCCTTGTTCCAATCCAGCTACAATGTAGAATGCCAGGATGGGCAGCACGGCGCCATTCATGGTCATCGACACCGACATCTTATTCAAAGGAATACCAGAGAACAGCACCTTCATATTCTCTTCGTTGCAGATACTTACACCAGCCTTACCCACATCGCCCACGACGCGAGCATTATCGGGATCGTAACCACGGTGTGTAGGCAGGTCGAAGGCTACAGAAAGACCCTTCTGACCAGAAGCCAGGTTACGACGATAGAAGGCATTCGACTCCTCAGCAGTTGAGAATCCGGCATACTGACGGATGGTCCAAGGTTTGAAGGGGTACATCATCGAATACGGGCCACGCAGATACGGTGGGATACCAGCTGTAAAGTCGAGGTGCTCCATACCCTCCAAGTCTTCCTTCGTATAAACCGGGCGCACCTCAATATGCTCAGGCGTCTTCCAGTTGGCCTCTATATGATTATCTTTAATCCACTTGGCACCATCTTGAGCCTTGATGCCTGCATAGATATCAATATTTCTAAAATCTTTTCTCATAATTTCTATGTGCCCCCTAAGTTAGGGGGATGGGGGTCTGAACGACCACCTTTTAATTGATTATTACTATTCTGAGATCAAGATTGGAAGTCTGTCCGTTTGTCAGACCCCCAACCCCCTAACTTAGGGGGCTCAGATACCTAACTTAGCATTATACTCCTTAAGTGTCTCGAGCACGTTACACTTCACATGAACGAAGTTTTCGATGCCAGCGGCCTTCAGGTCCTCCATGCAAGCAGGAGCACCAGCCACCACAAACATAGCACGACCATTCAGATACTTGAAGGCAGGAATAGCATACTCGGCATACTCATCGTCGCTCGAGCAGATAACCACGATGTCAGCCTTAGCCTTCAGCGCAGCATCAACACCCTCTTCTACCGTCTTGAAGCCCAGATTGTCAATTACCTTATAGCCAGCACATGCTAGGAAGTTGCAAGAGAACTGAGCACGTGCCTGACGCATAGCCAGATTACCGATAGTCAACATAAAGGCAGTTGGCACCTTGGTTTCCTCAGTATGGATACGCAGGTCCTCGAAGTCAGCAGCTAAACGAGTGGATTCTATCGTCTTGAAAGCAATAGTATCTTCACCATGATGGTGCACGCCACCACAACCGCAATGATGTTCGTAGGCCTTCTTACCCTCGCTCTTCTCGGTGAAGTTCGGGAACTGATTGGTACCCAGCAAGAACTCCTTGCGTTTAGCAGCATCGCCATGGCGCTTCACATTGGTAGCATTGATGTCATCCTGGATAGTTCCAGCCTTGATGGCAGCCAGGAAGCCGCCCTCCTCTTCCACCTTCAGGAATATTTTCCAAGCCTCCTGAGCCAATGCATCAGTGAGATGTTCTATATAATAAGATCCAGCTGATGGGTCAACGATACGATCGAAGTGGCTTTCCTCTTTGATGAGCAACTGCTGGTTGCGAGCAATACGCTCTGAGAAATCGGTAGCCTCCTCGTAAGGTGCGTCAAACGGTGTTACCACCATCGAATGCACACTACCCAGTGCAGCACTCATTGCCTCTGTCTGCGAACGCAACAGGTTCACATAACTATCAAACAAGGTCTGATTATATGTAGAAGTGGTAGCATTGATAATCATCTTGCAGGCGCAATCGCACTTTGGCTCATACTGCTTCACAATTTGAGCCCACAGCAGACGGGCGGCACGAAACTTGGCAATCTCCATGAAGTAGTTTTCGCTGACACCCATATTAAACTTGATGCTCTTGGCTGCCGTATCCACATCCACACCAGCATCGGTGAGCTGCTGCAGATACTCGTTACCCCAGGCCAGTGCATAGCCCAACTCCTGAACGATGTAAGCACCGGCATTGTTGAGCGTGTCGCTATGAACCACTACGCCTCGGAAATTCGGATATTCCTTGAGCGACTCGGCCAACTTGGGGCCAAAAGCCAATACAGGTGATACATCCTTGCCTTTAAGCAACATCTTCTTCATGGGGTCCCATTCTATAGAACCCACAATTTTATCCTTATCGTAGCCCTTCTTCTGCCAATAGGTTTTTAGGATCTCGGCCAACTCAAGGGAATGACGCTGACAAGTCGAGAAGTTCACCTCTATGACATCGCAATAGATACCATCGAGCAAAGTCTTGACGGTTTCCATCGACACAAGACGGCCAGGAATATGGAATCCCAACGAATCCACGCCTTTGTTCAACACATCGAGAGCTTTAGCATTTGCGGCCTTTGGGTCGCTAGCCTCGATGTTCTGACGTACATACCACTCGTTAGAGTCCTTCTTGTTTCCACGAACAAATGGGAATTCACCAGGTAGAGAGTCTACGGCCTTGAGGTCTTTCAGGTCCTCTCGACGATAGAACGGCTGAACGCTAAAGCCTTCATTCGTTCTCCATACGAGTCGCTTCTGGAAGTCGGCACCTTTCAGGTCCACTTCAATCTTATCCAACCACTCTTGTGTGGTTGGAGCCGTAAACTCGGTAAAGAGTTTTTCTTTGACGTTAGACATAGTTTTATTTTAATGTTTGTAGTATTATATAAGTTTCTAGGTGGCAAAGATAATTAAAATATTACATTCCGCAAAAAATAACGATAATTATTTCACAATAACCTCAACTTCAATCCTGTTCCCTGATTTCTCATCACGCGAACCCACTCATCATCGTGATTGGGGTTGCAGAACTCGCTGAGATAGAGAGCCACATGCCCCATGGTGCACCTAAGATTGACCTCTACACAAGGATGCAGTTTCAATCCCGCCTCACCATCATTGACAATCATCATGTCGATGCCCAATGGTCCTTCGTAGTCGGTTCCCAGCAGCTGCTCCAGGGCCATGATAGCCTTGTCTTTGACTTCGTGCAAGTGTTTTTCTGTCACATATCGACAGATCATCTGCTCTTTAGTCTTCTCAGTGGCCAGAATGTTGCCGGTATAGGCACCATTGGCAGTATCGAACAGCGAAAGACCACAGTAGGTCACCTTACCCGCGATGCATTCAAATTCCATGGCGAAATCCTTCACCTTATTATAATATGGTTCTGCCATCACGCTACCCTGGTTCTTCAGCACATTGTTCAACCACCCTTCTTGGTTGGCATTCCACGCTGCGTCCTTGAAGAACCTAACGCCTCGCCCGCTGCTGCTCCAAGGCGCCTTGATGACTATAGAGCCATGAGCCTGTTGCCAGCTACGCAGAGCATCGCTGTCGTGAAACTCGTGAGCCTCGCCCAGCGTACTGCCAGTTTGCATCAAAGGCAGCATCCTGGCTGTGAGTCGTCGATGCGACAATTGTCTCACCTTCTCTATATCATCCATAGAAGGAAGCACGGTCTCCGGGATTCCGTTTTTGGCCAGCATACTCCTGACAGTCAGATCCCATCCCCAGGGTTCTACCCTGCTCACATTTGTCAGCGAAGCCAACTCACGCTTCGTCACGAACTGAGGCTTTGACAGATGTTCGCATTGCATACCCATGCGTTTCACATAAGTATTAAACACCTGAAAATTCTTCTCAGCCTCTCGCACATCATCTACCAAGACGACGTCGTCTGCTTCGGCCCAGAGAGCAGGCAGATACCCCAACTCATAGCGCAGTTGTCTGCCTGCATGAGGCGAAGTAAAATTTTCAAGATTGGCGGCAAGGGCGATATCGTGTTCGGGATTAAATATATGTAGTGTCATATCCTGTTATTTTTTGCCGACAAAGATACTAAAAAAAACACGAACACTCTTGCTTTATTCAGAAATATTCTCTACTTTTGCAATACCTAAACATATTTATTACCTCTAAATTAATCTATGTTATGAACATTCCTTATGCTTTTTGGTTAGTGCCTGCTGCATCTGTCGCAGCGCTTGGTATGGCTTATTTCTTCTTCAGGTCGATGATGAAAGCCGACGAGGGTACAGCACGTATGAAAGAGATTGCCGCCTACGTACGCGACGGAGCTATGGCTTATCTGAAACAACAGTATAAAGTTGTTACAATTGTCTTCGTCATCCTGGCTCTCATCTTCTCAGTGATGGCCTATGGCTTTGGCGTGCAGAATCCATGGGTACCGTTTGCTTTCCTGACTGGTGGTTTCTTTAGTGGACTGGCAGGCTTCTTCGGTATGAAAACAGCGACCTATGCCTCGGCCCGCACAGCCAATGCCGCACGCAAGAGCCTGGACGGCGGCCTGAAGATTGCTTTCCGCTCTGGCGCCGTGATGGGTCTGACAGTAGTAGGACTGGGATTGCTCGACATTGCCATCTGGTTTCTCATATTGAATGCCTTCGACCCTGAAGGACTTATCTCTATCACCACCACCATGCTGACCTTCGGTATGGGTGCTTCTACGCAGGCGCTCTTTGCTCGTGTGGGTGGTGGTATCTATACAAAGGCTGCCGATGTGGGTGCCGACATTGTGGGAAAGGTGGAAGCCGACATCCCCGAGGACGACCCGCGCAATCCTGCCACCATTGCCGATAACGTAGGCGACAACGTAGGCGATGTGGCTGGCATGGGAGCCGACCTCTACGAGTCGTATTGTGGTTCTATCCTTTCTACTGCAGCTCTCGGTGCTGTGGCTTTTGCCGCTTCTGGCGATATGCAACTGAAAGCCGTCATTGCCCCCATGCTGATAGCCTCTGTTGGCGTGTTCCTCAGCATCCTGGGCATCTATCTGGTGCGCACTAAGGAAGGCGCCACCATGAAAAACCTGCTTCACTCCCTATCGCTTGGCACCAATGTTTCCGCCCTGCTCATTGCCATCGCTACCTTTGGTATTCTATACCTGCTGCAGATTGACAATTGGATCGGACTTTCATTCTCTGTCATCACCGGACTTTGTGCTGGCGTCATCATCGGACAAGCCACGGAATATTACACCTCCCACTCTTATAAACCTACACAGAAGATATCTGAGGCAGGTCTGACTGGCTCGGCCACCGTCATCATCAAGGGCATAGGCACAGGCATGATGTCCACCTGCATCCCAGTGGTCACCATCGGTGTTGCTATCATGCTGAGCTATCTTTGTGCCAATGGTTTCGTCATCGACATGAATGCCGCAGCCCTGTCTCAGGGACTCTACGGCATCGGCATCGCTGCAGTAGGCATGCTTTCCACGCTGGGTATCACGCTGGCCACAGATGCTTATGGTCCAATTGCCGACAATGCCGGTGGTAACGCCGAGATGAGTCAGTTGGGCGAAGACGTACGTCATCGTACGGATGCACTCGATGCGCTGGGCAACACCACAGCAGCCACAGGCAAGGGATTTGCCATTGGTTCGGCTGCGCTTACGGCGCTGGCACTCCTGGCGTCATATATAGAAGAGGTGAAGATTGCCATGCATCGCTCGGGAGACGTCATCGTGAATCTGGCTGGCGACGAGATTGACGCTATCAACGCCACCATCCCCGACTTCATGAACTTCTTCCAGGTGAACCTCATGAACCCGCGCGTACTCGTGGGAGCCTTCATCGGCGCTATGGCTGCCTTCCTGTTCTGCGGACTCACGATGGAGGCTGTGGGACGTGCTGCCCAGAAGATGGTGGAGGAAGTGCGTCGCCAGTTCCGCGAGATTAAGGGCATCCTGGAAGGTACAGGCACACCTGACTATGGCTCTTGCGTGGAGATTTCCACCCGTGCTGCTCAGCACGAGATGATCGTTCCTTCGCTCTTGGCCATCGCCATTCCTATCGTGGTAGGCATCGTGCTTGGCATCGCTGGTGTGATGGGCTTGCTCGTGGGCGGACTCTCCTGTGGCTTCACCCTCGCCATCTTCATGGCTAATGCGGGTGGTGCCTGGGACAATGCCAAGAAGATGGTGGAGGAAGGCAACTTCGGAGGAAAGGGTTCGTTTGCTCACAAGGCCACCATCGTAGGCGACACCGTTGGCGATCCGTTCAAAGACACCTCTGGTCCTTCGCTGAACATCCTCATCAAGCTTATGTCGATGGTCAGCATCGTAATGGCCGGACTTACAGTCGTATTCTCTTAACTTTTATTTATTCATAAAAACAACAAAACAAGTAATGAAAAAGATTTTAAGCATTTTCACGTTCCTGCTTTGTGCAGCAGTACCCACAACCACGTTCACAAGCTGTGACGAGGATGACATCAAGACCATCATCGACATCGTCGATAAGATTTTCTTCCAGAACTCCAACGAGCTGGCTGGTACAGCCTGGCAGTCGCCTGACAAGTCTTTCGCTCTGGTCTTCGAAGCTGATGGTTCTGGCGCACTCTACATTTACAGCACAGAAGAAACTACCGAGTTCACTTATGCTATCACAACAAGCGGAAACGCCAATGTGCTTACCCTGACCTATGGAGACAGCTCTCAGGAGCAATTCACCGTTAGCGGATACGAGGAAGGAAAATCACTTTCGCTCACCGATGCTAAAGGCAGCACCGTTACCTATTCTTATATAGACTTGAGCGAGAACTAAAATCTCGAAAAATGCTCCGCTTTGGCGGTGTCAAACCAGTACTTTGGCGGTACTAAACAGGTACTTTAGCGGTACCAAACAACAGGTTTCCCGTAACTATTCCTTAGGGGGGATAGCAGCGAGAGACCTGTTTTTTAACTGCAAAAATTGTTTAACGAGGTATTTTTTTGTAATCTCTGCTTTGCAAATTAAATAATTCTTTGTAACTTTGCCCGCGTTTTGAAACTATAACTGTTTGGAATGGAAGCTTTCTTTAGAACACATAAGTACTTGGTTGAGCATGTCAATGCCCCAGTTCGTCGTACGTTGATGGACGAGATTGACTGGAACGATCGCATGATTGGCATTAAGGGTACACGTGGTATTGGCAAAACTACATTCCTGCTCCAATATGCCAAGGAGCACTTTGATGTGCAAGACCGCCAATGTCTGTACATCAACATGAACAACTTCTACTTTCAAGGACGAGGCATTGCCGACTTTGCTGGCGACTTTTACTATCATGGTGGTCGTGTGCTGCTGATTGACCAGGTCTTCAAACAGGACAACTGGTCGCAGGAGCTGCGCAAGTGCTATGACCTGTATCCTGGTCTTAAGATTGTGTTCACGGGCAGTAGCGTGATGCGCCTGAAGGACGAGAATCCTGAACTGAACGGCATCGTGAAGTCATACAACCTGCGCGGTTTCTCGTTTCGCGAGTTCATCAATCTACTGACAGGCAATAATTTCCGTCCATATACGCTCGAAGAGATACTCAGCGACCACGAGCGTATCATCAAACAGATACTACCAAAAGTTTCACCCAACCGCTATTTCAACGACTATATCCACCACGGTTTCTATCCATTCTTCCAGGAACAGCGCAATTACTCTGAGAACCTGCTGAAGACCATGAACATGATGACCGAGGTAGATATTCTGCTCATCAAGCAGATAGAGCTGAAATACCTGACAAAGATTAAAAAACTGTTCTACCAGCTGGCCGAAGAAGGACCAAAGGCGCCCAATGTGTCGAAGCTGGCGCAAGACATAGAAACCAGCCGTGCCACCGTGATGAACTACATCAAGTATCTCACCGATGCACGTCTGCTCAACATGATTTACCCCATCGGAGAGGACTTCCCCAAAAAGCCCTCCAAGGTGATGCTTCACAATTCCAACTTGCTCTATGCCATCTACCCCATTCACGTAGAGAAACAAGATGCCATGGAGACCTTCTTTGTGAACTCGCTCTGGAAGGACCACAAGGTGAATCAAAGCACACGCGACAACTTCTATCTCATCGACGAGAAGCTGAAGTTTAAAGTCTGCAACGCCGAGACATCCAGCAAGATGAGGTACACCCCCGACACAATATACGCTAGATACAATACTGAAATAGGAAAGGATAATCAAATCCCGCTATGGTTGCTGGGATTCCTCTACTAGACAGCAAAAAAACATATCATTTTTATATTCTATTCTAAACAAATGGCTAAAGAAAAGAAGTTTATCACCTGTGATGGTAACGAGGCTGCAGCTCACGTGAGCTACATGTTCTCGGAGGTAGCTGCTATCTACCCCATCACCCCGTCTTCGCCTATGGCGGAGCATGTTGACGAGTGGGCTGCCCGTGGTCGTAAGAACCTGTGGGGCCAGAACGTCTCAGTTCAGGAAATGCAGTCAGAGGCTGGTGCTGCCGGTGCCGTTCACGGTTCGCTGCAGGCTGGTGCTCTCACCACTACATTCACCGCTTCTCAGGGCTTGCTCCTGATGATTCCTAACATGTATAAGATTGCCGGTGAGCTGATTCCTTGCGTATTCGACGTTTCTGCCCGTACGCTGGCTTCACACTCTCTGTGTATCTTTGGCGACCACCAGGACGTAATGGCTTGCCGTCAGACCGGTTTTGCTATGTTCTGCTCAGGTTCAGTTCAGGAGGTTATGGACCTTACCGCTGTTCCTCACCTGGCTACCCTCGAGACTATGGTTCCATTCGTAAACTTCTTCGATGGTTTCCGTACCTCTCACGAGTATCACAAGATTGAGATGATGGACATGGAGGATATCCGTCCTCTGGTTAAGGAAGAGTACATCAAGCGTTTCCGCGATCGTGCTATGAGTCCTGAGCGTCCTATCACTCGTGGTACTGCCGAGAACCCCGAGACCTTCTTCACACACCGTGAGGCTTGTAACCCATACTACGATTCAGTTCCCGAAGTAGTAGAGAAGTACCTGGGCGAGATCTCTAAGATCACCGGCCGTGAGTACCACCTGTTCTCATACTACGGAGCCGAGGATGCCGACCGCATGATCATCCTCATGGGTTCTGCTACCGATGCAGCTCGCGAGGCTATCGACTACCTGAACGCAAATGGTCAGAAGGTTGGTATGATCTCTGTTCACCTGTATCGTCCATTCTCAGTTAAGCACCTGCTGGCTGCTGTTCCTAAGACCGTCAAGAAGATTGCTGTTCTCGACCGTACCAAGGAGCCCGGTGCTAACGGCGAGCCTCTGTACCTCGACGTTAAGGATGCTTTCTACGATGTAGAGAACCGTCCTGTTATCGTTGGCGGTCGCTACGGTCTTGGTAGCCGCGACACCACACCTGCTCAGATCATCAGCGTGTTCAACAACCTCGCTATGCCCGAGCCAAAGAACCACTTCACCGTTGGTATCGTTGACGATGTTACCTTCACTTCTCTGCCCGAGGTTGAAGAGATTGCACTCGGTGGAAAGGGCATGTTCCAGGCTAAGTTCTACGGTCTGGGTGCCGATGGTACCGTAGGTGCTAACAAGAACTCAGTTAAGATTATTGGTGACAACACCGACAAGTACTGCCAGGCTTACTTCTCTTACGACTCTAAGAAGTCGGGAGGTTTCACCTGCTCTCACCTGCGTTTCGGTGATACACCTATCCGCTCTACCTATCTGGTAACTACACCTAACTTCGTGGCTTGCCACGTACAGGCTTACCTGCACATGTACGACGTTACACGTGGTTTGCAGAAGAACGGTCAGTTCCTGCTGAACACCATCTTCGACGCCGACGAGCTCGAGAAGTTCATGCCTAACAAGGTAAAGCGCTACTTCGCACAGAACAACATTACTGTATATACCATCAACGCTACTAAGATTGCACAGGAGATTGGTTTGGGCAACCGTACCAACACTATCCTGCAGAGTGCATTCTTCCGCATCACCGGCGTTATCCCCGTTGAGCTCGCTGTTGAGAAGATGAAGGCTGCTGCCTTGAAGTCTTACGGCGCTAAGGGTCAGGACGTTGTTGATAAGAACTATGCCGCTATCGATCGTGGTGGTGAGTATGTTCAGCTCACAGTTAAGCCTGAGTGGGCTAACCTGCCTGATGATGAGGTTAAGGCCGACGACGCTCCCGCATTCGTTAAGGAGCTGGTTCGTCCTATCAACGCTCAGGCTGGTGACCTGCTGAAGGTTTCTGACTTCGTTAAGCATGGCACCGTCGACGGTTCTTGGGAGGTTGGTACTGCCGCTTACGAGAAACGTGGTGTTGAGGCCTTCGTTCCTGTTTGGAACAAGGACAACTGTATCCAGTGTAACCAGTGTGCTTACATCTGTCCTCACGCTGCTATCCGTCCATTCGTTCTCGACGACGAGGAACTGAAGGGCTTCGCAGCTGCTGATGACACTATCGAGATGAAGGCACCTGCTGCCATGAAGGGCATGCACTTCCGCATCGAGACCTCTGTACTCGACTGTCTGGGTTGCGGTAACTGTGCTGATATCTGCCCAGGCAATCCTAAGACTGGTAAGGCTCTTACTATGGCTCCATTCAATCCCGATGCTGCCGATATGGTTCAGGAGGCTAAGAACTGGGAGTACCTGGTTAAGAACGTTAAGTCTAAGCAGAACCTCGTTGATATCAAGAGCAATGTTAAGAACTCACAGTTCGCTCAGCCTCTGTTCGAGTTCTCAGGCGCATGCTCTGGTTGCGGTGAGACTCCATACGTTAAGCTGATCTCTCAGCTGTTCGGTGATCGTCAGATGATTGCCAACGCTACTGGTTGTTCTTCTATCTACTCTGCTTCTATTCCTTCTACACCTTACACTAAGAACGAGAAGGGTCAGGGTCCTGTATTCAACAACTCTCTGTTCGAGGACTTCTGCGAGTTCGGTCTGGGTATGGCTCTTGGTAACAAGAAGATGAAGGAGCGCGTAGCTAAGCTGCTGGCTGAAGCTTGCGAGAAGTGCGACGTAACTCCTGAGTACAAGGCTCTGGCCGAGGAGTGGATTGCCAACAAGGATGATGCCGACAAGACCAAGGAGATTGCTCCAAAGTTGCGCGCAGAGATTGCTGCTTGCGCCGCTAAGGGTTGCGAGATTTGCAAGGAGCTCCAGACTCTGGATCACTACCTGGTTAAGCGCTCACAGTGGATCATCGGTGGTGACGGTGCTTCTTACGACATCGGTTACGGTGGTCTCGACCACGTGATTGCTTCTGGCGAGGATGTAAACATCCTGGTACTCGATACCGAGGTTTACTCTAACACCGGTGGTCAGGCTTCTAAGGCTACTCCTCTTGGTGCTATCGCTCAGTTCGCTGCTCAGGGTAAGCGCATCCGCAAGAAGGATCTGGGTATGATTGCCACAACCTACGGTTATGTATATGTAGCTCAGATTGCTATGGGCGCCGACCACGCACAGACCCTCAAGGCCATCCGCGAGGCTGAGGCATGGCACGGACCTTCTATCATCATCGCCTACGCTCCATGTATCAACCACGGTCTGAAGGCCAAGGGCGGTATGGGTAAGAGCCAGGCCGAGGAGAAGAAGGCTGTTGAGTGCGGTTACTGGCACCTGTGGCGTTTCAACCCAGCTCTGGCTGAGGAAGGCAAGAACCCATTCTCTCTCGACTCTAAGGAGCCCAACTGGGAGAACTTCCACGACTTCCTGCTTGGCGAGGTTCGCTACCTGTCAGTTAAGAAGGCTTATCCTAACGAGGCCGAAGAGCTCTTCGCCGAGGCTCAGAAGATGGCCCAGCTCCGCTACAAGACTTACATCCGCAAGTCTCAGGAAGATTGGACTGAGTAAGAGCAATGATAAGCTCGCTTAATCATTGCCGAGCGAAGATTCAATCTCGACGAAGTCAAAATTGGGAAGACTAAGAAAAAGTGTAGTCAGGAGTTCTGCTCCTGACTACCTTCCATACAAAGAGCGGCGCACCCACATCGGATGCGCCGCTCTTCTTTTATTTGTTTCATCACTTTTCAATGTGATTGTATTGTCGCCTAATTCGAATGTTCCAGTTTCACCAAAATCAGGAAAATCAGAAGAATATGTTTTATCACGATGTAAATCAATTATTTTATTCCACATAACATCCATTTCCATCACTTCCTGCTGTTTGTCATCGAAAAAAATATAGCTATCCATGCACCTCCACGTTCCAATAATCTGTTTAATTACAACACACCTTCTCGTTGCAGTATTTCCATCATCTCCGCAGGTGTAACAACAATGGGCATATTGGGGAAATGTTTGATATTGCCTGTTACAAGATAAGCGTCTGCCTTCGACAAGGCCACTTCGTAGAAAACCACATCCTTTGGGTCTGGAAAGAACTCTTCACTCAACACACGTTCACCACGTACCCCATTTGTGACGATTTTGTCTAATGCCCATTTAATCAAATGTTCAGGGATACCAAACTTCTTACGATGTAACACCTCAGAATACTCATCGAGAATCTCGTCATTATAAATAGGCGTTAGCTTACATTGCAGAACAGCTTCCCAAACCTTGGAAGTTGCCGCTTCCAGATTCTTTGTGATATATGCCGAAACAATCACATTTGTATCAATAACAGCTTTAATCATTGCGCCCTCTTTTGCGTGCAGCCATCTCTTTACGTGCCAAACGTATTTCCTCGTTGATTTCATCCAGCGTAAGCTCTGGTCTTTCGCTGGCAGCAACCATATTTCTGAATTCACGAAATTCTCTCAAAGCCTGATCTTCCTCTTCTAATGGATTAGCACTTATCTTGAAAGGAATGCTGCGCGTCCTAACAACAGCATTTGCAAAGATATTAATAGCAGCATTAACACTCATGCCCATGCGAGAGCAGAGTGCATCAAAATTTTGTTTCAATTGTGAGTCCATTCTCACCGTCATAGATACCTGTGCCATAATCTTTAATATTTTATCGCTGCAAATATAAGCATTTTATTTCATTCCGCAATCATTTTGACATAAATTTCAATCTATTCGCATCATTTTTTTTGGTTGATATTGCACACAAAAGGAACAATATAGCACAACGGCCTGCAGAGAAAAGTCAATCGTCCCTTTTATGTACTTCTCGCCAGAGCGATACGCCCTCGCCGTTTACAAAGAACTACTGTGGGCGTTGGAAAGCCTGCTAGAGAGAAGTAAAACTGCAAAAAGGGTCGGTTCTTGGCAAGCCAAGCGAGCAAGCTCGAGCGCCGTTGTGCACTCTAAATAGTTTTCCTATCGATTATCTAGTATCTCCTGCCCTGAGAAAACAACAACATAAAAATATTTTTGTCTATTCTCGACAATTATTTGAATATATTTTATATATTTGCACCTGCATTCCTCATAGAGTGCAAAAGACATATTGCTCAATAACCTCTCAATCGCCACACGAGAAGAAAGAGTAAACATACATTATTTGGGCTGCCCCTCTAAGGGCGCAGATTTCCCATATATGTATGTGACTTGTGGCGAGCCGAGAGGTGTGTGGCGAATGTCTGCGCCTCTTGTATTAATAACAGTTTAAACAATGGTAGGTTTATGAAGAAATCATTCTTATTATATTCATTGCTGCTCTTGTTCACTTGTGGTTGCTCGAACAATCCAAATAAGAATGAAGGGAAAAACGACGGCCTGATTGAAGAGGTGGAGGCCATTCTTGAAAAGAGTCCTAAGGACATTCAGCCCGAAGGAACTTTTGTCTTCCAAGGGAAAGGTCTTTACAAGTCGTTGACTTTTAAAGGAAAGAAAACTGTTGTCATTCGTGATGCGGTTTTTGGAATGGATTTCCCTTCTGAATACGTTAAGGATGAAGAGTTCCTGCGTGTAAAGACCGATAAATCAGACTTGCTGTTTGAGATAATCTCAGAAGACAGTATAAAGGGTGAGGGTTTTGCAGAAGGATTGTATATTAAAAAGGAAATGCAATGAGTACGGAATTTATCATCGGAACAATTATTGGATTGATTGGCATCATTCCTGTCATTATACAAATTTACAAATGGGTCAAGAAGCCCAAGCTTAGCGAGTTGATGAAAAAGCTGGTTGATAACAGCTTGTCGACAAAGACTCACAGGAAAGTCCTTAAGAGGATGAACCTGATTCTTCTGCGTTCTGGAAAGCGCATTTCTTCGGAATATATCAACAGTTTCGTATTGGAGAAAAGAGGCAAGGAGGCGGTCTTTACGGATTTGTGCCTGCAACATGACTGGGAACCAACCAAGGAACTATGTGAGATGTTTATGAATAGCGATTATCCGACTATCAGAAAGAAATATTGGGATATGAAAAAGGAGTATCAGAAGAAAGACGAAGCAGCTCCAAAGATTGCTAAGAAAGTTGAAGCCGTTCTGGCACAGCCAAAGGGCAAAGAAGTTGTTTATTTGTCGGAACTGCTTGAAGAGCGTTATCCAGAGTCCTTCAAACGGTTGACTTCTATTCTCAAAAAGCATCGTGTGGACTATCGTTTGCTGAAAGGCACGAAGGATATTTGGTGCAGGGACTACATGCCAATCCAAACTGAATCGGGCAAGCTCGTACAGTTCCGCTATGAACCATCTTATTTGAAAGGCAATAAGGAATGGGAAGAATCCCGCTCTGACGTTAGAGGGGTTTGTCGACTGAATGGATTTGAGCCTGTATTCTCGAATATAAACCTTGACGGAGGAAATGTTTTGCTATGCTCTGGTCGGGCAATCGTTTCAGACAGAATCTTTAAGGAGAATCCCGAATATACGGACAAAGAGAAACTGGTCACGGAATTATCTGAATTGCTTGAAGCCGAAGTAATCATCATTCCTGCCCAAAACGGTGACATGACGGGACACGCAGACGGTATGGTTCGCTTCGTAGACCATGACACACTATTGGGAAACAATCGCGCTGATGAATACAAATATTGGACGAATGGCATAGAAAAAGTCTTGAAGGATTATAACCTCAAATATATTGATGTGCCGTTCTTCTATAGTTATAAGGATTCGAAGCATCCATACCATGCTATCGGGGTTTACGTAAATTATCTTGAAGTAGGCAATCTGATTGTTCTTCCTGTCTTTGAGGTTGAGAGAAATAAGGATGAAGAGGCAATCGCAGCCTTTAAGAAGATATTCCCTGATAAGATAATAGAGACAATCAACTTTAACGATGTCGCACTTGAAGGTGGAGTGCTGAATTGTACGACATGGGTTTATAGAATTTAAACCACAAATACTAATAGGTTTGTTATAAATCCTGTTATCACGGACAAAAAAAATAAAGTACCGAGATTCCATCAACGATGTGGAGTCTCGGTTTCTTTTTGTTATCATTTTCAAGGAATTTGATAACAAAATCAAGCTTCTACACCCGACGGATGAGGAGGCGCTTCATATTTATGCAAAGATAAGTAAAAAAATGGAATCTGATTCCTTTATGAGGGAAAAAATTCGTAATTTTGCGCTTCCTTTGCTGAAAGGCAACATTTGTTACATAAATTAAACTTGACATGAAGCAGACTTTTACGGCCAGGGAAATGCTGGCACAGATAGAGGTGGATTTCTTTAACGGAGTAGACCTCGCCAAAGCAAGCTTGTTGAAGGGTGACAAGCGCAGGACTTTCGTGCTCTCGCAGGTGGAACGTCTATTGACGGAGAAGCATGGAATATCGTCGTTGGCCGTGTGGCTTTCAGACCTGTTTTGGACTGCTGACGAGGGAAGAGTGCCAATAAATAAAGATAATCCGCTGTTGTCGCTGAAGGAGCCACAGACGCTGACCAACGAGGAAAAGCGAAGGATAATACTGATACTGGAAATGGCTGGTTTGTGCCATGATTTGGGCCTACACTACATATTTGATGTTGCAGAGGCTTTTGGCGTGGAAGATAATTTCTGGGTGTCGAATGAGGAGTTGATAGAATGGCTCACTACGGCGAAATATGAGCGGATAGCAATGCACACAGCTTACACCATGAAGAGACATGCTACCAGCGTATATGAATTAGACCATTATCAACCAGCTCAGGATGAGTTGGCTGAGCTTTTCTCGTCAGAGTACAAAGAACTTGTACGCGCCCCAGATAGAACAGCTATTCCCCCGCGCGGCTATGTGAAGGCCATCATCGACGTACTGCTGCGCATAGAGCGACATTGGCAACGCGGACGCCGTCTGAAACTGCGCCCCGACTTGGTGAAGTTGCACGACGAGATCTATGGCGTGGTGCCACGCCAGTTTGACAAGGGGGTGTTGCAGGCTGCTCAGGCACTCTACGATTACATGGACAAGGAACTACGGGGCCGTCTGGTACTGAAGGAATATAATAATAATGCTTCATCATGGAACGAGCAACCTGAATCTGTAAGGCGCACCACAACTGAGGTGCTGAACCGATTTGCAGAAAAGGTGCGCGAGGTACGAGCAGCTTATCTAGTCGAAGGTTGGGTGGCTGACGACTCGCTGGCGTTCAGCTATCTGATGGCACATGCCCAGCGATGTGGACAAGGTTGGTGGCGCGAGGAGGACAATGCCCTATGATAAGTTATAATCGCAATGATTACAAATCGGCATCGGAATGGTTGGCGTCGCTCAGACAGGATGATGCGTGGTTGAGTCAGCTACAGCAACTTCAGACCTCTTCGTCTGACAAATGCAAGGAGCACCATAAAATGGCCGTCAAGAGAATAGAGGAAGGCTCGGCTTGTGATTTTTGGTACTTCTACAACCATCATGTAGAGAAGGTGATAGAGGAACTATGGGAGTCTGGCGAGACAACGTTGCCGAAACTGAAGATACTGGCTATCTGGATGCTAACGCTGGAGTGGCTGGAGCAGCGTACGGAAGCAAGCGGGCAAGACCGTATTATGCTGCCCAAGGAGCTTGACAAGCCTCATGCAAGGGAGGCCTTTGCAAAGGCTATGGAGCGAAAATACATGGAGGCTACAGACGATGGTAAATACCGATGGATAGGCACGGGAAAGAAAGCCAATACTTCGGAACTGGCCTACTTTCTAGGAAGGGTTTACAACTATAAGCACACCACTTATGGTAATGCGGGCGAAAGTTTTCCTGAAGAGAGTCTCAATGAGTTATTTGGCGTCGCGCGCCTGTACTCTTCTTTAACGCAGGTGTATAACGCTAAGAGAAAGCAAAGCTGGCGTTCACTTATTGATGATATTTTCGATGAAGGATGACGCCTTTAGAGCGATGGTTTTGAAATAATCTTTTTTATAGTACATTTATGTACATTTTTGCACTATAGTTTAGTTGGGAAATAGTGCGTACTTTTGCAGCAGAAATTTCTAGTCGGAGTTTCTGCTGCATTCTTTTTCAGATGTCAGTTAGCAGAAAAAAACTGAGCACGGCTCCGAGCGCGAGATGAAGAACGCCTTTCTATGTCGACGCGTAAGTGCAAGAGGGCATTTTTTATACCATCAAAAAAAATGTTATTTAACGAAAAAACCAACTGGAAAGGTTGGAAGAAGAATATTGAACTGTGCGTGGACGTGAAGACATATTTGAAGAACGACCTGCGCATGAAGGCAGAGAAGGGCTATCAGGGCGTGCTGACGCGCCACGTAGTGTGCGAGGATTTCAAATACAACGAGTACATGACGTTCGTGGAGACCGCTAATCAAAAGCGAGTGAAACGCAACCCGAAGTTGTTCAACGGGAGGTATATCTCCCTCACCATGAGCGACAATGGCAGTCCGCGCCTGAACTTCAAGAAACTGAGGATGGGACCTCGCTTCTCGCCAGAGCGATATGCGCTCGCCGTTTACAATGAACTACTGTGGGCGTTGGAATGCCTGGTAGAGAGAAGGTAATTTAAGAGCACTTCTGTTCCAGTTCCAGTTGTTCCAATTAAAATTTGAGAGACAAATTCCCTTATTATATATTCATAACTAATTAATATATAGATAGTTATATATAGAAATAGGGATAATGGAACTGCCAAAAATAAAACTGGAACAACTGGAACTGGAACACGAGGTCATATTAACAACCATTTATTTTCATCTAAAAAGCAGATTATCAATGAGATACAAAATTAGTAAAGCGACTGCGCCCGCTATGCCTAACCTCGGCAAAGGCACAGAATGTATTAAAATCCTGCTCTCGCAGACTTCAAAAGATATGCACGAACCCCTTGTTCCGATGCTTTTCCCTGTACTTGGCGCACATATTAGCGGTTCGGAATTTCAGTACCCAGACCTCAGTTGGAAGGAGCCAACGGGCATGATGGCCCAGTTGGTGGGCGATTCGGGCTGTAACAAGGGTCAATTCTCTAACCTCGTGGAGGCTATTTGTCGCGACTTCCGTCAGCACGACGATGCTGAGCTGAAGAAAATTGTGGAATGGTCGAAGATGGTAAAGACGAAGGCTGGTAACAAGGAGAAGCCTGCACGTCCGGAGGTGGGTATATGGTTTCCGCCATCAGACACCACACGTCCCGCTTTCCTTCAGAACGCTATGGCGCTGGAGGCGCAAGGTGGTCGCACTCAATACTTGAACATGCCCGAGGTGGAGATGGCCGACGGCATGTGTGGCGGGCATCGCCAGGTATCGCAGATGCTGCGCAACATCTACGACCGTCAGCGTGCGGGAGCCCTGCGTGCCACGGCCGATGGTGTGACGGGTAACCCCATCCTCAGAGCCAATCTGACGCTCTCGGCAACGCCTTTTGCTGCACGCAAGTACTATAAGAACGACCTCTTCAACGGCACCTTCGGACGCATGGTATTCTCCTATAAGGCGCGCACCAGTCGCGATGGGCGCATACCTCGTCAGGGTAAGTACAACGACGAGTTCTATCAGAAGTTGGACGACTACCTGATGCGACTCAACCTCTGCAAGGGGCGTTTTATCATCCGTCCGCTGAACAAGTTGATTGATAAGCTGGCGCAAGATATGGCTTCGCTGGCCGACCTGGTGGACGACGATGTGCTATGGGACTGCTCTAAGCGTGCGCTCGTATCAGCATGGAAAGCGGGCTGCATCCTTTGGGTGCTTAACAACCAGACGTGGACGAAGGCGATGGGTGACGTGGTGGAATGGCTAGTATATCACGACCTATGGAGCAAGATGCAGCTCTTTGCCGACCTGTTGGACAAGGATGCCGACACGCTGAGCGAAGCAGGACGTCGCGGTCCGAAGAATATGTTGGACGATCTGCCCGACACGTTCAACGAGGCGCAACTGGAGGCGCTTCGCATGCAGTTCGGCAAGAGCAAGGAGGGCACCAACGGACAGTTGCGTAAGTGGTTGTTCCGCAAGTTCATCACCTACTCTGCCCAGACGGGACTGTACACTAAGACGGAAGAATACTTGGGGATGTCTGATGTAAGAGGTAAGATGTAAGAGGTAAGATGTAAGATGGAAAAATACGAACTTCAAAAGCTCCGCGACCTGCCTATTGAGGGGGTCGCAGAGCGACTCGGACTGAGGGTAGCGAGGCACAAGTGCCTCTGCCCCTTTCACGACGACAGCCACCCTAGCCTCTCGTTCAAGGTGAGCAAGAACACGTACCGTTGCTTCGTGTGCGGGGCCTCGGGTGGCACCATCGACCTGGTGATGCGCCACTTGCACATGGACTTCAAAGCCGCCTGCCATTGGCTGGCCAACGAACATAACATCATCCTCGATGAATGGAAGCAGCAAGAGGTAACCACTCCCCTCCCTCACAGGGAGGGGTTGGGGGTGAGTCTGCATCGTTACGAACGCTTCTTTGAGCATCCCTTTCTGAACGACGAGGCACGCAGGTTCCTCTTTGAGGAGCGTCGTTTGGATGAGCGTGTGGTGCGTTGGTGCCGCCTCACGTCGTGGCGCGACAAGCAAGGTGTGCCCTGGCTGCAGATACCTTATTATAATCGCGAAGGCAAACTGGTGGGCGTGCAGAACCGCAACCTGGTGCGTGGCGCCCTGCCTCGCTTCCGCTTCCCTCGGGGCTCTGAGTGTGGCATCTACAACCTGCCTGTGTTGAACATGCTGCGACCGGGCGAACAGCTCTTCATCACGGAGGGCTGCTCTGACTGCTGGGCCATGCTCTCGGCGGGTCACAAGGCCATCGCCATTCCCTCTGCCACCCTGCTCACGCAAAAGGACAAGGAACTGCTTCGTAGTCTTAGCTCCTCCCTCTTGGGGAGGACGGGAGGGGGTTTCCACATGTTTCCCGATCGTGATGCGCCTGGCGAGCGTCTGTTCCTACAGTTGAAGGAGGTGTTGCCCAATCTGCAGCACCACCAGCTTCCCCCTGGCTACAAGGACTTCGGGGAGTATTATAGGAGCCTCCACTAGCCCCTCCTGCAGAGAGTTTTAGCCTGCTTCGCAGGGAAATTTTTCAAAATTGAAAACAAAATTTTTCATTTTTATTTTCTTTCTCGCCTGACACAAGCCGAAGGGATATAAATCTCTGTTTAATTTTGAATCAAATTTTGAAGAATTTCCCGCCGACAGGCGGCCCCAAATCGTAATTAACCAAATTAACCGAATAATACTATGAAGAAACTAGAAACTTGGAAGTTTGTATTGCAAACTGTTATCGCCATACTTACGGCGATCGCTACTAGCCTCGGCGTGGCAAGTTGTATGAATTGACCCCTCCCTTCAAGGGGAGGGGCAGGGGTGGGGTCTGTATCTCCATTGGCAGTTAGAACAACACTGACCCCACCCCCGACCCCTCCCCTACATGGGAGGGGAGAAAACAACACAACCCAACAACCCCTCCCCATCCCTCCCGAGGGAGGGGGTTAAGTCATCCCCTTGGAGTGCAAGTAGTTTAACAGGAATACCTCAATCTTTTATAAAGCGGCCCCGTAAAAGGGTCGCTTTTTTCATGTTAACAAAGGAAACACGCAGAATAGATTTGGTTATATGGGAAATTAATTGTAATTTTGTCGCCGTAAACAAACAAAAACAAGATTAACGCAGAGATGAAACAAATTATCACAGCAATAACACTGGCGCTGACAATGACAGCCAACGTGCAGGCTCAAGACAACACATGGGAACAGACGACGCCCAGCGAAAAGGCCGCCATCGATGCAAAATACTTGGTGGGCGCAGTGCCCGAAAAGGATGGACGCGTGGTGTTTGAAACCACGATCAAGGTGCCTGGCAAGAGTCGCGCCCAGCTGTTTGACGAGATGCAGAAGCTGATGACGGCAATGACCAAGGCTCCCGAACAACTGGAAAATAGCAATATCTCGACCACTGAACCCGAGAATGGATTGGTGGTGGGCGCCTACCAGGAGTGGCTGGTGTTCAAAAACAAGCCCCTGATTCTGGATCGCACCCGCCTGTACTACAACCTGGTGGCAGAATGCAACGACGGCGAAGTTCATCTGTCGATGAATCGCATCTTCTATATTTATGATGAAGAGCGCACACCGCTCACCTACAAGGCTGAGGAATGGATCACCGATCGCTACGGGCTGAACAAAAAGCAGAACAAGTTGGCACGCGTCAGCGGCAAATTCCGCAAGAAGACCATCGACCGCAAGGACTACCTGTTTAGCACCATCGAGAAGCAGCTGAAGAAATAATTATAATTAGGACGCAACAGACCATACAATTGTACATCATGGAAGAACAGGTAAAACACCCTCGACGCCACAATCTGGAACCTTTTCGCGACACAGGCAAGATGCGACGCTTGCGCATGTGGCTGAACATTGCCTTCATGCTGATAGCAACGGCAGGTATGGCTCTCTATTTCGTGATAGACCACGAGGTGGCCTTCTGGATTCTTATCGTGGCAACGGTGTTTAAGTTCGTGGAACTGACACTGAGATTGTTGAAACTTTAACCCGCCACACACCCTTTTACGAAGAACAAAACACACTCACATCCCCCTCTCCTACACACCAATGAGCATTAGGCAGCTATCCATCATAACACTCCTTGCAACGGCATCACTGAATACTTGGGCGCAAGACTACAACGAGATTGACGAATACGGAAACGTGACGCCACGCAACGAACAGAACCGCAACTTCAACCCTCACAACAACGACACTACGAAGAAATCGAAGGTAGTGCCAAAGGGCATCTATGTGTGGACTTTGGATCGCCGCTTTGGCGACATCCACAAGGCTGAGGTGGACACCCTGCCCTATCTGTTTCCGCAAAGCACGCTGGGAATGGGCAAGACAGGGCAGTACAACACGCTGGGCAACAACTACACGGCTCGGCTGTCGCGTATCGTGATGGATCGCAAACTGGGCACTCAGGCACTGTTTACTGATGCCTACGATCAGGTGCTAAGGTCGCCCGACGAGTGGCACTTCACCAACACGTTGTCGCCTATCACTAATCTGACCTATGACAACTGTGGCGACAAGCTGAATGGTGAGGATCATCTGGGCGCTCGCTTTGCCGTGAATGCTGGTAAACGCACTGGATTGGGCTTCGATATTGACTATGCCTACGCTCGCGGCTACTTCCAAAATCAGAGCACGTCGCATCTGGGTGCTACATTCTCGCTCTCGCATCTGGCCGACCAGTATCAGCTGCACTTGCTCGTCAGCACAAACCATCAGAAGGCAAGCGAAAACGGTGGCATCACCAACGACGACTACGTGACGCACCCTGAGCTCTTCACCGAGACATTTGCATCCAACGAGATACCTACCATCCTGGAACGCAACTGGAACCGTAATCATCATCACCACCTCTTTCTGACGCATCGCTACAGCTTGGGCTTCTACCGCAAGGTGAAGATGACCGACGAGGAGATCAAGGCACAGCAGTTTGCGGCTAAGTCAAAGCAGCAGCGCAAACAACGCGAAGACAGCCGACAGTTTATGCCGCAACAACCTACAGGGCGCCCCGACGATGCTAAGATTGCTGGCAACGAACCCGTAATGCCCAAGCAAGAGGCACTGACTGCTGACACAACCCGCATCCGTGTGGACTCGAAACAAATGGCCGACAGCCTCTTGGCACTGCAGGCACAGCAGGACTCGCTGGACGCGCTGATGAAACGCGAGTTCGTACCTGTGACCAGCGTGATACACACGGCCGAGGTGAATGCTCACGAACGCGTCTATATGGCTAAAGCAACGCCAGCGGGCTATTATGCTAATACCTATTATAATACGTACGACGGTGGTACGCCTGGCGATTCTATCTACGACAAGACGAAGTATCTGGACGTGAAGAACACGGTGGCTCTGGCTTTGATGGAGGGATTCAATAAGTATGCACCGGCTGGTATCAAGGCCTTTGCCTCGCATCAGGTGCGACGCTACGATATGCCTTACGTGGCTGCAGCCAGCGATGCGCTGTTGCAGCGCTTCACTGAGCACAATGTGTCGGTGGGCGGACAACTGCAGAAATTGCAGGGCCACACGCTGCACTACGACCTGGTGGCAGAGACTTGGGTGGCCGGCGAGGATGCCGGACAACTGAAGTTCGACGCACAGGCCGATGTGAACTTCCCTCTGTTTGGCGACACGGTGCGACTGAAGGCAAAGGGCTATTTCTATCGCCTGGCGCCCACGTTCTATCAGCGCAACTACCACTCAAAGCACTTGTGGTGGGACAACACGCTGGATAAAGAAACTCGCACACGTATCGAGGGTGCCTTCACCTACGACAAGACGCGCACCACGCTGCGCGTTGCTGTAGAAGAGATACAGAACTATACTTATCTGGGCATGAACTACACCCGCGAAAATGGCGCGGTGAAAGGACTCGACGCCAATTTCCGTCAGCACTCGGGCAATGTTCACTTGATGATGGCTCAACTGGATCAGAAGTTGAACGTGGGACCACTGCACTGGGACAATGTGGTGACCTATCAGAGCACCAGCAACAAGCAGGTACTGCCTCTACCCACACTGAACATCTTTTCAAATCTATACTTGAAATTCATGGTGGCACGTGTGCTACGCGTAGAATTAGGCGGATCTGCCACATGGTTTACAAAATACGAAGCACCCGACTTCTTGCCACAGCTGAACAGCTTTGCCATTCAGGAGAATGCTGCCAGCAGAGTGCAGTTGGGCGAGTTCCCCTTTGTGGATGTCTATGCCAACATGCACCTGAAGCATGCCCGCTTCTTTGTGATGATGCAGAATGTGGCAGGCAATGCACTTTCAAAGAAAGCCTTCTTGGTCCCCCACTACCCACTGAACACCCAAGTCATCCATTTCGGTATCTCGTGGAATTTCTTCAATTAAAAATAGCTGCTATAGAAACTTTAATCTGCCGCGATCAAATATCCGTTTTGTCAAAGAGGTCCAGACCTTTGCGGGTGCATATGCCACGGATAGAGACAAAGGCAATATTGCGAAACACATCTTCGATGGGATACTGGCGATAAAGCTCGCCATTCATCATCGTCGATGTCACCGCATCCAGCAAACGGGCAATCAAATCCAGGTTTAAATCCTCGCGGAAGAGGCCCTCGTCAATACCACGACGAAGAAAGTCGTGGTAGTTGTTGTGCGCCTGCTCTCTGTCCTGGTTCAACAACTCAATCACTAATGGATACTTTGCCAGGTCAGTATAAAATTTCGGATTTGTCTTCTTGAAAGTTTTTATCTTCTGGAAATATGCATAGAACAATAGTTCGATGACATTCTGGCAGTTGGCTGCTTTCTCATTCAGCTCTTTCTCTTTCGCTGCTTTATACGTCTTGAGTACCTCGATGAGCAACTGTTCCTTGTTGCCAAACATCTCGTAGATAGTGCGCTTCGAGATTGATAAACTCTGAGCCACATCATCCATCTTCACCGCACGAACACCATGAAGAGCAAAAGCCTTCATCGAAGCTTCAATAACAATGTCGCGTAGTGACTTTCTGTATTCCGAAATACCCTTTATTCTTTGCATATTTATGTAATTTGAGTGCAAAGATATAAAAAAAAGATAAAATAAAACGTTTTTCCGTGATATTTTAGTAATTTTGCGCCTTGAAAGATTTTGTTTGTATTCAATTCCAACATAAAATATTAAAGTATTAGTTCTATGGTAAAAATTACTAAAGAGGCTGCACTCGAATATCACGAGACAGGCAGACCTGGTAAGATTGAAGTAAAGCCCACCAAAGCTTATCGCACCCAGACCGATCTGTCGCTGGCATATTCGCCAGGCGTAGCCTTCCCTTGTTTAGAGATTCAGGAAGATCCCAATGCAGCCTATCGCTACACTGATAAAGGCAATTTGGTAGCAGTTATCTCAAATGGTACCGCTGTACTTGGACTTGGTGATATAGGTGCGCTGAGCGGAAAACCCGTGATGGAAGGTAAAGGATTGCTGTTTAAAATCTATGGCGGCATTGATGTGTTCGACATCGAAGTGGCCGAGAAAGATCCTGAGAAATTCTGCGAAGCCGTAGAACGCATTGCCCCCACCTTCGGCGGTATCAACCTAGAGGATATCAAGGCGCCTGAATGTTTCTACATCGAAGACCGTCTGAAGAAGACGCTGAACATCCCTGTGATGCACGACGACCAGCACGGCACAGCCATTATCTCGGCTGCTGGACTTAAGAATGCACTGGAGGTGAACGGAAAAGACATCAAGAAGGTGCGCATCGTAGTGAACGGTGCTGGCGCTGCTGCTATTTCATGCACCAAGTTATATATGGCACTGGGTGCTCAGAAGGAGAACATCGTGATGCTCGACTCTAAGGGTGTCATCTCTACTGAGCGTACCGACCTGAACGAGCAGAAGAAGTTCTTCGCCACCACTCGCACAGATATTCATACACTGGCCGAAGCAGTAAATGGTGCCGACGTCTTTGTAGGTCTGTCTAAGGGCAACGTACTCTCACAGGATATGGTTCGCTCAATGGCTAAGGATCCCGTGATTTTCGCTTTGGCTAACCCCACACCCGAGATCACCTACGAAGAGGCAATGGAGGCACGCAAGGATGTGCTGATGGCTACCGGACGTACCGACTACCCCAACCAGATCAACAATGTGATAGGCTTCCCCTACATCTTCCGCGGTGCACTCGACGTTCACGCTACGGCTATTAACGAGGAGATGAAAATGGCTGCCGTTCATGCTATCGCCGACTTGGCCAAGCAGCCTGTTCCCGATGTTGTGAACGATGTTTATAAGGTGAACAACCTGAAGTTTGGACGCAACTACTTCATCCCCAAACCCGTTGACCCACGACTCATTTCTGAGGTCAGCGCTGCCGTAGCTAAAGCTGCCATCGAGAGTGGCGTGGCTCGCAAGACCATCGAGAACTGGGATGAGTACAAGAACTCGCTGTCTGTAATGCTGGGACAGGAAACAAAGCTCACACAGAAACTCTATGCCACAGCTGCTTCACACCCACAGCGCGTCGTATTTGCCGAGGCTATCCACCCCACCATGCTGAAGGCTGCTGTACAGGCCAATAACGAAGGCATTTGTCAGCCCATTCTGCTCGGTAATGAGGAGATTATCGAAAAGATGGCTAAGGAGATGGACTTGAACTTGGAGGGCATCGAGATTGTCAATCTTCGTCATCCCCGCGAGCAAGAGCGTCGCGAGCGCTATGCTAAGATTCTGACCAGCAAGTTGCAGCGCAATGGATACACCTTCCAGGAGGCCAACGATAAGATGTTCGAACGCAACTACTTCGGTATGATGATGGTTGAGACGGGCGAGGCTGATGCCTTTATCACAGGTCTCTATACCAAATACTCGAACACAATCAAGGTGGCTAAGGAAATCATTGGTATCCGTCCGGAGTACAACCACTTCGGCACTATGCATATCATCAACTCGCCTCGCGGCACACTCTATATTGGCGATACGCTGGTGAACGAGAATCCTGATACAGAGGCTCTGACAGACATAGCCAACCTGATGTCTACTGCCGTACGCTTCTTCAACGAGAAGCCTGTCATCTCAATGGTGTCACACTCTAACTTTGGTTCTTCTCAAAGCGAGGGTCCTCAGAAGGTTCGTCTGGCCACTGAGAAGATGCAGCAGATGTATCCTGACTTGGCTATCGATGGCGAGATGCAGATTGGCTTCGCACTCGACAAGGAGTTGCGCGACGAGCAGTATCCGTTCACTCGCCTGAAGGGATTGGATGTCAACACACTGGTGTTCCCCAACCTGACCTCTGCGCGCTCTTCTTACAAGATGCTGCAGAAGCTCGATCCCGATGTGGAGATCATCGGCCCTATCCAGATGGGTCTGAACAAACCAATCCACTTTATCGACTTTGGTGCTTCGGTTCGCGACGTTGTGAACATCGTGTCTATCGCCGTTATCGATGCTTATGTGGATAAGTTGAAGAACAATGTCACAAAGAAAATAAACCGAAAGAAATAAACTCCCTTTATGATGCATTCGGTCATCATCTCACTGGCATCTAATCATGATGCTAAACAAAATCTGAACGAGGCGCGACGATGCCTCGCTCAGATTTTTTCTAATATCAAATATTCTGATGAACTCCTTACAGACCCTATCAATGCGAAACGTAAGGATAAGTATTTGAACCAGTTGGCGCAGTTTGAATCCGCATTTGATGCAGAGCAAATAAATAGTAGGCTGAAAGCCGTCGAGCAGCAAATAGGTCGCACTGACGAAGACCGACAGCAGGGCATCGTGAGGATAGATCTGGACTTGCTGCAGCACGACGAGCAGCGCTACCACCTAAAAGACTGGGAACGTCCGTATGTGCAAAAGTTGCTGCCGGAACTCTGATGTTTATTTGAAACAACAACGAAAAAAGGGAGATACTTTCTCCCTTTTTCTGATTTAGTCTTATTTGGTCTAATCTTATCGAGTCTTATCTCAATCTTAAGTTATCGCCTACACGAATACTGTATTCGGGGGACAAACCATTCATCTGATAGAGATATTTCACGCGAATGCCATAGGCTTGAGCAATAGAATACATTGATTCACCGGGCTTCACCTGATGATAGCGATGCTTGAATTCCTTCGGGGCGCGGCGTTGCTTCTTCTTCAACCAGATAATTTCACCCTCTCGCAGACGGTCGTTCTTGTCGCGTTCATTATAGCGGGCAATCTTCTTGTAGGAAATACCAATTTCCTCGCCAATAGAACGGAAGGTGTCTCCCCGACGAGCTATCACGTAATAGTTCTTGTTGAAAATGGTGATGAGATGCAAAGGCTGCCCACCAACAGGTTTATCTTTCACTCGCTCGGTCATAAACTTATCATAGTGGCGGGCGGTATCATACTGATAGAGCTTGTAGAGCTGAATTATCTCTATTAACTTATCAGCATAGACGGGATTAGTGGCATAGCCTGCAGCTTTCAATCCACGAGCCCAACCCTGATAATCGGTGGGTTTCAAACTGAATAAGCTGCGATAGCGCTGGCCTGTGACCAAAAACACGGAGTGATCTTCGTACGACTCAAAAGCATTCTTATAAACACGGAAACACTCTCCTCGGGCATCATCATCTTTATAAATGGTAGGCCCTGTCCAATGGTGGCATTTAATACCAAAGTGATTGTTGGCTTTAACTGCCAATGTACTATTGCCTGCACCCGATTCCAACAGGCCTTGAGCCAACGTGATAGAAGCAGGAATCTTGTATTTCTGCATCTGCTCAATAGCCACATCCTTATATTGATTGATATATTGCTGGTATCGGGCGTTCCATTTGGCTTGTGCCCAAAGGCCTATAGGCAAACAAAACAATCCGATAACAACAAATGCTCTCAAATACTTCATAATGCTCATTTTTTCTTACTATCTGCAAAGATACACAAAAAGAAAGAATATTTCCATATATCCATTTGAATTTTTAAATAATACGAAAAAAATTAGTTCCATTAATGAATAATATGTATCTTTGCAATATGAAACAGATCTACTTAAACACTTTAACAATCATTGCAGCATTTATTTCTGCAACAGGAGCTTCTAAAGCTCAATCATTTGATTTCGACATGTCCAAACCACAACCTGTTTATTGCAATGAAACTGGTTCTGGCTATGACATTCTGCCTGCACCTGACAAGAAGCATGCGGCAGATCCGTACTACTTTAGTGTGAAGGTGCCTGACGGCAACTACCTGGTAAGGGTGACGCTGGGCGGAAAGAAAAACAGTAACACTACCCTGAGAGCTGAGGGAAGACGACTCATGATGGACAACATCACCACTAGTAAATCGAAAGAAACGCGTGTCGTCTCGTTTGTTGTTAACAAACGCTCACCTCTGATTGACGAGAAACGACGCGTGAAAATCAAAGAACGTGAGAAAGACTATCTCGCTTGGGATGACAAACTGACACTTGAGGTCAATGGTTCTAACCCCGCAGTGAAGAGCATCCACATTGAGCGCACAGATGTGCCAACCGTCTATCTCTGTGGCAATTCAACGGTAGTGGATCAAAACTTCGAACCATGGGCTTCGTGGGGACAGATGATTACACGCTGGTTTGATGATGGCGTGGCTGTGTCGAACCATGCTGAGAGTGGTCTTACGGCTCGTACCTTCATCGACTCTTTCCGATTGGAGAAGATTCTCTCTACTTTGAAGGCTGGCGACTATGTCTTCGTGGAGTTCGGTCATAACGACGAGAAGGAGAAACGGGCTGGTGACGGGGCTTGGTATCACTACCAGTATCAACTGAAAATTTTCGTAGATAAGGTTCGAGAGAAAGGTGCAGAGATTGTTTTCTGCACTCCGACACAGCGCCGTTTCTTTGAGAAAGACAATAAGACAATCCGCAATACGCATGGTGACTTTCCTGCTGCGATGAAGATGGTGGCTGAATTAGAAAAGGTGCCTGTGATTGATCTCAACGGTATGACAAAGACGCTCTTCGAGACAATGGGGTTTGAAGATTCTAAGCGTCTGTTGGTACACTACCCTGCTAATACTTTCCCTAATCAACCGAATGCATTGGCAGACAATACTCACTTCAACACTTTCGGAGCTTACGAGGTGGCAAAATGTGTTGTGATGGGCATTAAAACGCTCAACTTGCCATTGGTGCAGCATCTTCGCAGTGATTGGAAAGACTTTACTCCTGAACACCCTGACGACTGGAAGGTGTTTAAGTGGGCTCCAGCAAAGATCTCAGAACTAACCAAACCTGACGGAAACTAATGAAGAAATCATCATTCATCATATTGTCCACACTCTTTTCGGCTTCAGTCATGGCCCAGTCATGGCCCACTCAAACTGCAGAGTCAAAAGCAGGCACACGTTGGTGGTGGCTTGGCTCTGCGGTAGATAAAGAGAACCTGAAGTGGAATCTTCATGAATATGCAAAGCATGGCATCGGAGCTGTAGAGATAACGCCGCTTTATGGTGTGCAAGGTAATGAGAAGAACAATATTCCGTATCTCTCTGACAAATGGATGGAGATGCTGAGATACACAGAAGAACAGGCCGAACGTAACGGCATCGAACTGGACATGTCAACAGGCACTGGTTGGCCTTTCGGCGGACCTTGGGTATCACTAAAAGAAAGCGCTTGTCGAGCTGTGTTTGTTGAGAAAGCTATAAGTGGCAATACGCTGATAGATATCACTCCAGCAGAGAAAGATGCTAAGAATGCTTTTCTTCATAAAGTGATGCTCTATGCTGCAGATGGAACCGCCACAGACGTTACACAACAGGCGAAGAGCAACCAGTTGGTGCTGCAAGAAGCACAGCGTGGCGCATATAAAGTCATCGCTATATTCATAAAATATGGTGTTATGAAAGTAAAGCGTGCAGCTCCTGGCGGAGAAGGGCTGGTGATTGACCACTTCGATCGTAGAGCTGTAGCTAACTACTTGAAGCATATTGAGCAAGCTTTTGAACGAACAAAGACCCCCTACCCTCATACATTCTTCAACGACAGTTATGAAGTAGCAGATGCCACATGGACACCTTCGTTACTCGAAGAATTTGAAAAACGTAGAGGATATAAACTGGAAGAACATTTGCCAGAACTGATAGCCTATGAGCCCAAGGTGCTTTCTGACTATCGTGAAACGTTAGGCGACTTACTGCTGGAGAACTTCACCAATCAATGGACAGCATGGGCACATTCTCATGGAGCCATCACCCGCAATCAGGCTCACGGTTCGCCTGCCAACCTGATAGATTGTTATGCAGCAGTGGATATTCCCGAAATTGAGGGTTTCGGTCTTTCAAACTTTGGAATCAAAGGACTTAGAGAAGACCCAGGCAAGACACGAAAGAACGACTCAGACTTCTCGATGTTGAAATATGCGCCCTCTGCGGCTCACATTTGCGGAAAAAAGTTTACTTCAAGTGAAACGTTTACTTGGTTGACAGAACATTTCCGCACATCATTATCGCAGTTGAAACCCGACATCGACCTGATGTTTTGCGCCGGTGTGAACCACATGTTCTTTCACGGTACCTGCTATTCGCCTAAGGAAGATGAATGGCCAGGATGGAAGTTCTATGCCTCTATCGATATGTCACCCACTAACACAATCTGGCGAGATGCTCCGTTCTTTATGGATTATGTAACCAGATGTCAGAGCTTTCTGCAGTGGGGCGAGCCAGACAATGACTTCCTTGTCTATCTTCCTGTCAGAGATATGTGGAAGAAGAACATCAATAAGCTATTGATGCAATTCTCTATTCATGCTATGGGACAACTGGCTCCTGAGTTTATTCAAAGCATCCTCGCGATAGAAAAAGCTGGATATGACTGCGACTATATCAGCGATAAGTTGCTGGCGAAGGTGTCTGTCAAAGGTCAGCAACTAATCACTGAAGCTGGTACGCACTACAAAGCCATAATCATTCCTTCCGGCACGACTATCACGCCTGAATTAAAACGGGTGTTGGAGCGCTTGTCCCCATATGTCATCTATGGTGAAGATACTCAGAAGATGGCTCACTTTGCGCAACCCGAGGAAATGAAGACATCATGCGGTTTGAAACTCATCAGGCGCAGAAATGCCAATGGTTATCATTATTTCATAGCCAATCTGACTGCCAATGATGTTGAAGAAGATGTGAAACTGGCCGTACCCTTCAAAGATGCGAAATGGTTTAATCCGCTGAATGGCGAGATAACAGATGCCGACATAGACGATGATGGCATAGAGGTTAATTTGCGTAGTGGTGAGTCTATGATACTTCAAGTGTTCAATACGCCCCTTAAAGAGAGTGAAAATGCTTGCTGCTCTAACGAGGACAAACAAGACGAAATTGAGATTGATAACAGCTGGACTCTTTCTTTTATAGAAGAGACACCTCATATTGATAAGACCTATCAATTAGATAAGCTGCAAACTTGGGAGAGTCTCGACGAAAAGACTCGCACCGTGATGGGAACAGGCGTTTATACCACGAGTTTTGAACTGAAAAAGAAGCAGTTAGATGCTAATTGGTATATAGATCTTGGAGACGTACGAGAATCAGCTCGTGTATATATCAATGGACAGTTTATTGGATGTGCATGGGCCGTTCCTTTTATCCTCGATACTAAAGGAACGCTAAAAGCTGGTCGCAACGAACTGCGTGTGGAAGTCACTAACCTGCCCGCCAACCGCATTAGCGAACTGGATAGACAGGGCGTAAAATGGCGCAAAATGGAGGAAATTAACGTGGTTGATATCAACTACCAAAAGACGCTCTATGATCAATGGAAGCCCGTGAAGAGCGGTCTTGCCAGCAAGGTAAGACTAATATATAAATAAGTCGCGGTCTTCCAGAACCCTGAATCGACTACGTATCTTCTGTAGGTTTTCCATCGAAAGCTCTGCGGAAGATACATTTTCTTTATCCCCATTGGCAGCCAATATAACACCTAATGGGTCAACCACAACACTTCCTCCGGCATAAACGGATGTTTCATCGCTTCCCACACGATTCACGCCTATCACATAACATTGATTCTCTATAGCACGAGCTTTCAGAAGAATATCCCACGCCTGCTGCCTGGAAGAAGGCCAATTGGCTACGTAAATGATAGCATCGTATTCGCCAGCACGCCCATATCGCGAGAAACATGGGAATCTCAGGTCATAGCACGTCTGCAACAAGAAGCGAAAACCTTGATATTCCACGATAACAGGAGTACCGCCTGCGTGATAGAAAAGTTGCTCTTTTCCATGAGAAAACAAGTGCTTTTTGTCGTAAAAAGCATAACTATTACTTGATAAAAAGTACTGTCTATTTCTGTAGGTTCCATCTTCTAACGATACGGCCAAACTACCACATATTGCACAATTCTTTTCTGATGCTATCTGACGCATCCATTTTAATGAAGTAGAAGTTGATTCAGATTCTGCAACGCCCTGTGGTTTAACAACAAATCCAGTTGACCACATTTCAGGAAGAACATATAGGTCAGCATCTTCCTCACGTATCAGTTGTGTGGCACGAGTAATATTCTCGTCAATCTTACACCACTGAGAATCAAATTGTAGTAGTGCTACTTTCATAAGTAAAATTCATTTACCAATTCATTATATGATTCAGAACCTATTACAATCTCTTCACGCTGAAGTCCTAGAGCAACTTTACTAAACTCCAATAGATAACGTTTCACTGGCTTACGGATCGATGTTTTGACAGCACAAACTCTTGACGTAAAGAATCCAGCAAGGTAAGCCTCTGCTTCGAGTTTCGACTTGCATTCAGAAGGTATAACTACAGAGAAATGTCCCTCTGCTGACAACAAGCTGAAGGCTCCCGTCATCAGTTCGCGATAAGATAAAGACGAAGTGTGTCTTGCGGCAGTACGTTGGGCATCTGGAGATTCTAATGAGATGTCGAAAAATGGCGGATTAGAAACTATTGCATCAAACTCGCCATCGATACCCTGACGGAAATCTCGGCAAGTAATAGCGATTCTATTGGAAAACGGCGATGCCACTATATTTTCTTGTGCTTGACTGGCAGCTTGCGCATCAATCTCGACGCCTAAAACTTGCGCATCAGGAAAACGTTGAGCCATCATCAATGCCAGCAATCCCGTACCAGCGCCAATGTCAAGGATGTGTTTTCCACCCCTTGACCAAGCTCCAAGCAATGTGCCATCGGTACCCACCTTCATGGCACATTGATCTTGAAAGACCGTGAACTGTTTGAACCTAAAGAAGTTGTTAGCCATAATAAACGCCGCAAAGATATACATTTTTTGTTAATTATCAATGAAGGTTTCGAAAATATCAATTAAATTTAGTACCTTTGCATTTCAAAATGATACAGATAAAAATAAAAATGAGCGATAATCAGAATAACAAGCCCTTTTCAATGATTGCAGATATTGAAGGGGACTTTATGGATTTAACGAATATTGAGACCCCCAGCGAGGTTCCCATACTTGCCGTTAGAAACATGGTCTTGTTTCCTGGCGTTGTTTCTCCGATTTTGATTGGTAGAGAAGCTAGCTTAAAACTAGTCAAAAAAGCTGAAAAAACAAACGGTATCATCGGTGTTGTCAGCCAGCGTGATCCCGAGGTGGAAGAACCAACAATAGGTGATCTGTACGAATATGGCGTATATGCTCGCGTGGTGAAGCAACTGACGCTGCCAAACGGTTCTGTGACTGTTATTATGCAGGGATTGGGACGTATGAGACTGTATGACATCATCAAAGAAACCCCCTATCTAGTTGGCTTCACAAAACAAGCACCCGAGATTCAGCCAGACAAACGCGACCGTGAGTGGAAGACCGCCATGGATGATCTGCGAAAGATGACTGGCGAATATATCTCTGTGACTGAAGAAATTCCTGATGATTTTTCATTTGCTATTCAGAACATCCGCAACGATGTGATGGCTTTGAACTTCGTTTGCTCTAACATGCCTTTCGGTACCAAGGAGAAGATGGCTCTTTTGGAAGCTGAATCCATGAAAGAGCGCCTGTTTGGCACAATGAAGGCGATGAATAGAGAAATCAATCTGCAGAATCTGAAGGCCGATATTAGAAACAAGACACGCGAAGATCTGGATGAGCAGCAGAAAAACTATTTTTTGCAACAGCAAATCAAGAATCTGCAGGCCGAGATGGGCAATGAGCAGTCTCCAGAGAAAAGCGAGTTGATCAAGAAAGCTAAGAAAAAGAAATGGTCGGAAGAAACACAGAAGATCTTTAACAAGGAACTTAGTAAGTTGGATACGCTCTCCACACAAAGTCCTGATTACAATGTACAGCTGAATTATCTTCAGACGTTCGTTTCGCTTCCCTGGGGAGAATATACCGAAGACGATCTGAACCTTCAGCGTGCACACAAGATTCTGGATCACGACCATTACGGGATGGAAAAGGTGAAAGAGCGTATTTTGGAATATATGGCAGTGTTATCGCTTCGTGGTGATTTGAAGTCGCCAATCCTGTGCTTATATGGCCCTCCAGGTGTGGGTAAAACTTCACTCGGAAAATCTATTGCCGAAGCAATGAAACGCAAATATGTACGTGTGTCACTAGGTGGTCTTCACGATGAAGCAGAGATTCGAGGTCATCGCCGCACGTATGTTGGAGCAATGCCCGGACGTATTATCAAAAGCATACAAAAAGCAGGTAGCTCTAACCCTGTGTTTATACTCGACGAGATTGACAAAGTAACTCAAAACACCATCAATGGTGATCCTGCTTCGGCACTTCTCGAGGTGCTCGACCCAGAACAGAACACTGCCTTCCACGACAATTTCCTGGATGTGGACTATGACCTCTCGAAGGTTTTATTCATTGCAACAGCAAACAACCTGAGCACCATTCCTCGTCCCTTGCTGGATCGAATGGAAATTATTGAAGTAAGTGGTTATATCACAGAGGAAAAAATTGAGATTGCCAAGCGTCACTTAATCCCTCGTGAACTGGACAATACTGGATTGCAGACATTGCCGGAAAAGCCAAAATTCAATAAGGCTGCAATTGAAAAAATCATTGAGCAGTATACCCGAGAAAGTGGTGTAAGACAGCTAGAAAAGCAAATCAATAAGGCTATGCGTAAGTTGGCTTTCAAGCGTCAGATGGAGAACGTGGAGCAAAACTGGAAAATTACGCCAGATTCGCTTGAAGATCTGCTGGGCAAGCCACCCTTCTATCGTGACATCTATCAGGGCAACAACTATGCTGGTGTTGTTACTGGATTGGCATGGACAAGTGTAGGTGGCGAGATTCTCTTCATCGAGACATCACTTAGCAAAGGCAAAGGCTCAAAGCTGACTCTTACGGGTAACTTAGGAGATGTTATGAAGGAATCGGCAGTGTTGGCATTGGAATATGTCAAGGCGCATGCTGATACGCTTAATATTGATTACCGCATCTTCGATAATTGGAATATCCACATCCATGTGCCTGAAGGCGCTACACCTAAAGATGGCCCATCTGCTGGTATAACCATTGCAACTTCTATTGCTTCGGCTCTTACACAGCGAAAAGTTCGCAAGAATACAGCAATGACCGGTGAGATAACTCTTCGTGGAAAAGTATTGCCCGTAGGCGGTATCAAAGAAAAAATACTTGCTGCCAAACGTGCAGGTATCACTGACATTGTGATGTGTAAAGAGAACGAGAAGGACATCTTGGAAATTCCCGACATATACTTGAAGGGCGTTAGCTTCCACTATGTCGAGAATGTACAGGACGTATGGAATTTCGCTCTGACTGACGAGATTGTGGAGCATCCACTGACATTCACTATTGAAGAAGAAAAGGAAAGCAAAAAATGACATTCGAACTGCAACATACCGATCCCTACAGCGATGCTCGTGCTGGCGTTATTACAACCGATCACGGACAAATAAAGACACCAATCTTTATGCCGGTTGGCACGTGTGGTAGTGTGAAAGGTGTTCACTTCTCAGAACTACGTGAACAAGTGAAGGCTCAAATCATTTTGGGCAACACCTATCATTTGTATCTTCGTCCAGGCTTAGACACACTGAGAAAAGCTGGAGGCTTGCATAAATTCAACACATGGGATCGTCCGATACTAACTGATTCGGGGGGATTTCAGGTTTTTTCTCTGACAGGCATTCGCAAACTTCGAGAGGAAGGCTGTGAGTTTCGTTCACATATTGACGGATCAAAACATTTCTTTACTCCAGAGAATGTGATGGATACAGAGCGCATCATTGGTGCTGATATCATGATGGCCTTTGACGAATGTCCTCCAGGACAGAGTGACTATCAGTATGCAAAGAAAAGTCTTGGTCTAACACAGCGTTGGTTAGATCGTTGCATCAAGCGCTTCAACGAAACAGAACCTATCTATGGTCATAAGCAGAGTCTATTCCCTATAGTACAGGGTTGTACGTTTAAGGAGCTAAGACAAGAAGCCGCAAAACACGTAGCCGACAAAGGTGCTGACGGAAATGCTATCGGGGGTTTGGCTGTAGGTGAACCCACTGAGGTGATGTACGATATGATTGAGGTGGTGAATGCTATTCTTCCTAAGGACAAGCCTCGCTATTTGATGGGTGTAGGTACACCTCAAAACATTCTGGAAGGCATCGAACGTGGTGTTGATATGTTCGACTGTGTAATGCCTACTCGCAATGGTCGCAACGCAATGCTCTTCACCTATGAAGGAACCATCAACATTCGCAACAAAAAATGGGAACAGGATTTTTCTCCTATTGATCCTGAAGGATGCGACATAGACCGTCTTCATAGTAAAGCCTATCTGCACCATCTTTTTAAGGCACAAGAGTTGTTAGCTATGCAAATTGCTTCAATTCACAATCTTGCCTTCTACCTACGCTTGGTATCAGATGCAAGAAAGCACATAGAACAAGGAGACTTCAGTATGTGGAAACGTTCGGTAATTGACAATTTAGGACGTAGAGTATGAAGATGCATAAGTTGAAGATTCAGAATCCTGTCAAGCTCTTCTTAACGCGCATAGACAGGTATATTATCTCGAAGTTCATCGGAACCTATATTTATTCTATCTTCTTGATAATCTCTATTTCCATCGTGTTTGATTTCAACGAGAACCTGGCAAAGTTCTCGAACAATCATGCGCCTTGGAAGGCCATTATCTTCGACTACTACGCCAACTTTATCCCATACTATGCAAGCCTTTTCTCACCGTTGTTTGTATTTATTGCCGTCATCTTTTTTACATCAAAATTGGCAGGCAACTCTGAGATTATAGCCATGTTGGCTTCTGGCACAAGTTTCAAAAGACTCTTAAGGCCTTATCTTATCTCGGCAGCAATCATCGCAGGACTGAATTTCTATTTGTCAGCTTTTCTCATTCCAAAAGGAAATGTTATTAGACAAAACTTTGAGACTCAGTACAAAAACAAGCGCAAGAATACTTCTGCGACAAATGTGCAACTTCAAGTCGGTCCCGGAGTCATCGCATTCATGCAGTCGTATGATAATCTCACCAAACGAGGTTATGGATTTACTTTAGATAAATTTGAAGATAAAAAACTGGTGAGCCACATGACGGCTAATGTGATTCAGTATGACACTATCAGCGATTCTCGTTATCAATGGAGGGCAATCAACTATAAGATTAGAACACTGAAAGGATTGCGCGAACACATCACCACTGGAACCGAAATGGATACCACCATCATCATGGAACCTATGGACTTGGTATATTCTAAAGGTCAACAGGAAACTTTCACGTCACCTGAACTCAAGCGTTACATCAACAAGCAACAAGAACGCGGCTCGGTTAATGTGGTTCAGTATGAAGTAGAATATCACAAGCGCATAGCTACATCGTTCGCATCTTTCATTTTGACCATTATCGGAGCATCACTTTCATCCAGAAAACGAAAAGGTGGTATGGGACTTTATCTTGGCATAGGATTAGGTTTATCTTTCTCTTATATCCTGCTGCAGACAGTGAGCTCTACATTTGCTATCAACGCCAGTGCGCCACCGTTTTTAGCCGTGTGGATCCCCAATATTTTATATGCATTAATCGCCTATTATTGCTATAGGCAAGCACCAAATTGATTATGACATTTGAAGAAACATATTTAAACGACAACATTCTAGATGCACTCTATGATATGCACTTTGACGAGATGACTCCTATACAGGAGAAGTGCATACCAGAAATACTTGACGGACACGATGTATTAGGCGTGGCACAAACGGGTACTGGTAAAACAGCGGCCTACCTACTGCCTATTCTAAGCATGCTCGACGACGGAGGATTCCCCGACGATGCCATCAACTGTATCATCATGTCGCCAACTCGAGAATTGGCCCAACAGATAGATCAGGCTATGGAGGGCTTCAGCTATTATCTTGATAATGTATCATCGATAGCTGTTTATGGAGGTAACGACGGATCACGCTTCGACCAAGAGATAAAAAGTCTTCGTGGAGGCGCACCGGTAGTTATTGCAACACCAGGAAGACTTCTCAGTCACTTGAAGGTTGGAAACCTCGATTTGTCTAAAACATCATTCTTTGTACTGGACGAAGCAGACAGAATGTTAGATATGGGTTTTTCTGAAGACATCCTTCAAATCAATAAGCTACTTCCCGATACTTGCCAGAAAGTCATGTTCTCTGCCACTATGCCGAGCAAGATTCGTGAGTTAGCCGTTTCCCTGCTGAAAGACCCCGTAGAGGTCAAATTAAAGGTGAGCAAGCCAGCGGAAAAGATACAACAATCTGCTTATGTTTGCTATGATCCGCAAAAGGTAAAGATCATTGAACATCTTTTCAAACAGGGAGAATTCAAGCGCGTCATTATATTCTGTGGAAAGAAAGACAGAGTGAAAGAAATTAATAGGACACTACAGAAAATGAAAATCAACTGTGCTCCGATGCATTCTGATTTGACCCAAGCAGAAAGAGACGAGGTAATGTATCAATTTAAAGCTGGACAAATTGATGTTTTGGTAGCTACAGATATTGTAAGTCGCGGCATCGATATTGACGATATTCAAACGGTCATCAACTTTGATGTACCAAATGATGCCGAAGATTACGTTCACCGTATAGGAAGAACTGCTCGTGCTGATCGTGATGGTGTAGCCATAACATTTGTCAATGAGAAAGACATGAAGCAATTCCAGCAGATTGAGAAATTCCTGGAGAAAGTTGTTGATAAAAACACATTACCAGAAGGACTTGGTGAAGGACCCGAATACAAGATAATAGAGAAGAAGAAACATTCGGGAAGAAACGGAAAACCCCACAAGAGAAACACCAAGGGAGCAGGCAAAGGAACGCACAAAGGCGCTTCTAAGGGACAAAACAAAGGTCAACATAAGCAAAAGGGAAAAAGCGAAGAAAAGTAATTTTTTTCGCTTTTTCTTGGAAGTTTCAGATTTTATTCCTACATTTGCAATAAATTAAATAATTGTGTATATGCGGAAACAATTACTCATACTCTTTTGTGCTACATTGCTTGGTGCTGCCACGCCCGTTAAAGCTATGAATATGGTATTGGAGATGGGTGTAGCTGAGCAGATTGACGACAATGTACCCACCATCGTCGTAGAAGGGAAAACCGTTACCATACTTGGAGCAAATGGTATGACAATGGAAATTGTCTCTTTGACAGGACGTCCTGTAACAAAACTCAAAATTGAGAATTCTTCACAACGTATTCAACTTAACAATTTACAAAAAGGGTGCTACATTATAAAAGTTGGAAAAGTAGTGCGCAAAGTGACCGTACAATAATATTCCTCCGTATTATTTTTTTCGCGCTTGCAACTAGTTTTGTTAGTTGCAAGGGTATATTGACGAGTAGTAATGAAGATTTAATCGCACAAACGCTTGCTGAAAACATTGATTCAGCTAAAGTATCGTTAAATCAACTTCTTCTTAATAATAACGATTCTTTCTTATCCTCCTCTGAGCTAAAAGATTATTATCAAGATAATGGAGATTTTATATGGGTCAATTCTCCAGAATCACTTGAAAAGAGTGACACTCTAATTAAGTATATAGGAAAGTCATCAGAGGAAATCGGCTTCAATAAAAAAGTATTTTTAGTAGATAGCATTCTGTCTGATATATCAAGATTAAACCAACAAATAACTGATTCTTCATCAGTAGTTTACGAGACAATGGCTCGAATTGAGTTAAATCTTTCAAGAGCTTATCTCAAATTCATATCAGGTCAGTACTATGGCTTTCTTAATCCTTTAAGACTATTCAACAAATTAGATAAAGACAACAATGGTGCATATCGTCCCTTGTTTGATATATCTATTCAACTACCAGAAAAAGAGTTTGCAACAAATGCTCTTTCCAAGGCGAATAGCGATGATGTTCTTGAATACATCATGAGTTTAGAACCACAGGACACGATATATCTTGCTCTAAAAAAAGAACTGCAAAAAGACAGTATAAAAGAACATCGGCAAAAGCTTATTCTCAACATGGAAAGATGCCGATGGAAGATAAAAGACTATCCTCTCAATGAGAAGAAATATGTTTTTGTGAATATTCCTTCACAGAACCTGTGGGCTATACAACCTGATAGTGTACTATCTATGAAGATTTGTTGTGGTGCATTCCATACCAAAACCCCCTTGTTAATCAGCAAGATCAACTTAGTCCAGTTTAATCCTGAATGGGGTATCCCAATGAGTATCATCAAAAAAGAAGTTAGTGAACATGCGGGCGACTCTGCCTATTTTGCACGTCATCGCTACTCTATTATCCAGAATGATGGAGATACCATCAATCCGGCAGAAATTACCAGTGCTGAACTGCGTAGTGGCAACTATCGCATTAGTCAGAAAAGTGGTCCTGGCAATTCTCTAGGCAGAATTATTTTTAGATTTCCGAATAAGTTTGATGTCTATCTGCACGACACGAATAATCCTGGTGCGTTCCAGAATGAGCGTAGAACAATTTCGCATGGATGCGTTCGTGTACAGAAGCCATTCCAGCTCACAATGTTTGTATTGCCAGATTTAGATGAATGGACAATCGACAAGATACGTCTTTCTGTTGATATCAAACCGGAAACTGATAAAGGAAAGAATTATCTTCAAAACTTCAGACACAAAAATGGTGCAAAACCTTTAAGATTGATAAATTCATTAAGAACCAATCCAGAGACACCGGTATATATTGCTTACTACACAGCATTTCCCAATCCATCAACTCACGATATTGAATTCTGGCCAGATCGTTACGAATACGACAAGCAAATGTGGCAGGCCCTTAAACCATTTCTTCCATAAGTCATAATTCTATTGATGAAACAATACGGCGATGAAGCGTTAATCAATCTCATCAAAGAATCAAAAACCAGAAGGAACGGATTCGAATTGGTGGTAAGACAATATAGTGAAAAACTATATTGGCAGATAAGACGTATAGTATTGATTCATGAAGATGCAGATGATGTATTGCAAAACACATTTATCAAGGCATGGAATTCTCTAGATACTTTTCATGGCGACTCTAAGCTATATACTTGGCTATCGAGAATCGCTATTAACGAGGCTTTAGACTTCATGAGGAAGAAGAAAGTTAGAGCATCATTAAGTACTGATGACGTCGAATCTGGAATTGTTCAACAATTACTAGCCGACACTTATTTCAATGGAGATGAAACCGAAGCGCAACTACAAGAAGCTATCGCTCAATTGCCAGAAGTTCAGAAAACCGTGTTCATGCTTAGATATTACGAAGAGATGAAATACAGTGAAATCAGCAAGATTACAGGAACCACTGAGGGCGGACTAAAAGCTTCGTATCATATTGCGGTAAAAAAAATAGAGGATTTTTTTAAGCAACACGATTAAACTATTTGCATTTTTAAACATCTATATATATAAATGGTAGCATGATATGCAAAAAGAAAGAGACGACATAGAATTTAAGATGGGAAATAATAATCCATTTTCCACACCTGAGGGCTATTTTGAGCACCTCACAGATAGAGTGATGTCTAAGCTTCCTGATACAAAACCAGAAGAGAAGCCAGCCATCATTCGTTATCTACGTCCCCTACTCTATGCTGCCGTGTTCACAGGTGTGATTGTTCTAAGTGCTACATTCTTAATGAAAGATGATCAAGAACAGGAAACACAACAAATGGCATCTGCGCCCATCAATTCTGGTGACGCATACTTTGATGATGCTGCAGACTATGCAATGGTCGATAACCAAGATATCTACGCTTATCTATTAGCAGATTTATAAATTGAAAGGAAGGTAAAACTATGAAGAAGTTATTTGCATTTATCCTCTGCTCAATGTTCTTATTGAACATACAAGCACAACAACAGAAATTCTCGCCTGAAAAATTTGAATCAGACTTGGTGTCGTATATCACAAAAGAAGCTAATCTTTCACAGCAGGAGGCCTCTCAATTCTTTCCTATTTATAAGGAAATGAGAGAAAAACAACGTTCATTATTCAGTCAACAGAGAAATTTAGCAAAGAATAAGCCTCAAGACGAAAAAGGATGTCTGAAATCCATTAAAGAGAGAGATCAGATAGATATCGATCTAAAGATGCTTCAAAAAACATATCACGAGAAGTTTTTAAAAACACTTCCAGCATCGAAAGTTTATGATATACTAAAAGCTGAAGATCGCTTTCATAGAAGAATGATGAGCAACTGGGAGAACAAAAGACATGTCAGCAGAAAAGCCAGACATTAATTCTATTTAAACAATTCTTCATCACGCTTCAACAAAAAAGACGACTTTGTTAAAGTATCTACTAATTGCCAGTCAGGGGTATATAAAGAAACAATTTCCTCTGTCTGGCATTTGTTATAAATATAAGTCTTTTGAACTCGAACAAGCAAATTATCTCCCTTCACAATAAGCTTCATGTCTATACGAAGAGCGTCGCTCATCTTAACACACAGCGAATCGTCACTCAGATAAGTCATCGTGCTTATTCCTTCTAACAGGTTGTTTACCTCAGCTTTCATTCCCGCTTCTCTAAAGTCAATCATATCCAGACGATTATTTTTTGTAAGATATGGCATTAGAGAGTCAGGCATCAGTTTGAACAACTCTCCTATCTTGGGAGTATCTGCGAAAACAGAAACCATGGTAAATAAAAACATGCAAAGATTTAAAATTCTTTTCATAATCTACTGTTTAGACAATTGTATCATCATGATAGCTGCTAATCCCGCAGTTTCAGTTCTTAATCTACTATCTCCTAGGTTAACAGAAATAAAACCAGCTTCAACCGCTTTCCGAACTTCATCTATAGAGAAATCACCTTCAGGTCCAATCATCACCAAGGCATCATCTTGATTGTTTCCATTTCGAAGTTCATCAAACAAATTGGTACGTGGCACTTCTTCATAACAATGCGCAATATATCGTCTTCCGGTTTGATGCGATTTAATGAAATTATCAAAAGAAAGCATTACATTAACTATCGGAGTCCATGCTTTTCTACTTTGCTTTACTGCGGAAATTACGATTTTCTCTAATCTTGGTGTCTTAACCACCCTACGTTCTGAAAACTTACAGTCTAACAAGGACAACTCATCAAAACCAATCTCAGTCGCCTTCTCTGTCATCCATTCGATGCGTTCCATCATCTTAGTAGGCGCAATCGCTAAATGAATATGCCCGTTCCAGGTACGTTGCTGGGGCATTGTTTCTTGGATAGAATAAAGACACCGTTTAGATGATGCCAATGTTACTATAGCTTTATAGAATGTACCCTTTCCATCCATCAACATCAATTCATCGCCTTCTTTAAGACGAAGCACACGCAATGCATGAACTGCCTCTTCTTCAGGCAATTCTCCTACGCTGGCGGCCTGGGGAACATAGAAATAACGTACTTCTTTCATTACTTTTCGCTTCTTCTATTAATTTCATCGCGTAGCTGAGAGGCCAGCTCATAGTTTTCATCATCCACTGCACGCTGTAAAGCCTGTTTCAATCTTGGAACATCCATCGTATTAATAGGAATAGCTATTCCTTTTGCATCAGCGTTATATGGAACACTTTGGCGTTCCAACAGAGTACCCTCAATATACAGAGGCGTATCTGAAATCATTGTTAGCAGAATGGCATCACTTATTCGCATGCGTTTGGAATTACCAAATTCATCCATCAGCACTACTTGATACTGACCATCATACAAGCCATATATCATCAACTCGAACTTATCTTTTAATAAGCCTACCAGCGTTTCTGGTAACATATTATCGCATTCTTTTATATTATTGACACGCATCAGCAACTGATGAGACATATGTCCATCACATACGACAGACAAAGCATTTTTGCGCTCCATATCTGTCAATACGATCACAGAAATACCTTCACCACCAACAATCTGCTGAATACTATCAAATCTTAGCTGAATGCGCTTCATCGCTATTTCTTATCAGGATTAAATACCAGGGCAAAACAAATTCCGACTACCATCGCAAAGGCAGCAAAGATAAACCAACAAGACTGCCAATCTCCCAGCAAGTATTTTCCATGCCAAGAACAGTAACTATTCACTATCTCACCAGCAGCCAAGGTTCCTACGGTTGCTCCTATTCCATTGGTCATCATCATAAACAGACCCTGTGCAGATGCCTTGATTGATGGTGCGCACTCCTGATCTACAAAAATGCCACCTGATACATTAAAGAAATCGAATGCAACACCATATACAATGCACGACAAAATAAATAGTATTACACCTGGCATTGCCGGATTACCAATTCCGAAGAAACCAAAACGGAAAACCCATGCAAACATGGACATCAGCATAACAATCTTAATACCAAATCTTCTCAAAAAGAATGGAATCATCAGTATGCATAAAGCCTCGCTGATCTGAGAGATTGATGAAAGCAATGTTGCATTGTTGGCTGCAAACGAATTTGCTATGACTTCATCTGTACTACCTTTGAAACTTGTAATAAAAGGACCTGCGAATCCATTTGTCACCTGCAGACACATACCAAGCATGGCAGAAAAGATGAAAAACAGCGCCATCTTCTTTTTCTTAAACAGTTTAAAGGCACTCAGTCCCATTACATCTGCTAAAGAAGAACCTGCCTTCTTCTCTAATTTGCACTGAGGCAAGGAGAAGCTATAAGCAAATAAAACAAGACTCAGAAATCCTGATACAAAGAACTGCATGTAGGTATACTGAAACTTGTAATCATTTTCAACCAGACTAAAGAAGAATGCTCCATCTTCCCACACCGCACAGTTGACAAACCACATCGTTGCAATAAAGCCAACTGTACCAAGAACACGAATCGGAGGGAAATCCTTTACGGTATCCATTCCGTTATCTTTCAATATTGTAAAAGCAGTTGTGTTAGTCAATGCTATAGTGGGCATAAAGAAAGCAACACTCAACGAATACATAGCAATGAAAGCCGACTTATTGGAAATCTCATGGCCAAAGCCAGCATTAACACCCATCCACCAGCAACCTAACATGGCAACACCAGCCATAAGATGGCATAAACCAAGCAATCGCTGAGGTTGGATATATTTATCTGCGACAATACCCATCAAAGTTGGCATGAATATAGAAACAATTCCCTGTATAGCATAAAACCAGGCAATCTGATTACCCAAACCTGCTGTTCCTAGATAATTACCCATACAGGTGAGATATGCTCCCCAAACAGCGAACTCCAGAAAGTTCATGACTGCTAAACGTACTTTCATATTCATAAACTATAAGGTTTTTAGTTTGTTATTTCAATTCTTTTCCATTATAGAAAGCCTTCATTAACCCTTGATTATCTCGTTGGAGCTTAATCGTGCCACTCAACCATTCCGTCTGAGGCTGTTCTCCTTCCAACGGATAGCAGCGAGTAACAATACCATCTTCAAGTTCCACCACAGCCATAGACTGTATGGAATGATCCTCAAAGACTATCTGATGACAGGCTATCTTTTTCAATTTCATCATTTATCTCTAGGCGTTCTTTATGAAAACGCACCAACTGAATATTATCTATAAACAAAAGGCGCGTTGTCGTTGACCGATCTTTATCTCCTTTTAAATAGAAGAAGCCTCGTATCTGTTTCACGTTAGCTTTTTCATATTCAGGAATATGCAGTTGAGTAAGACCAGAACTAGAGAAATGTATATTTCGTGTTATCGTTGTGTCATTATCGTAGGTAACAGCAACATAGAGAACCGTATTCTTTGATCCATCCTGGAAGACATAATCGCTCATAAAACGCATTAAGAAGCGATCACCATTCCGATAGGTTGTGTCACCATTAATGGTAAAAGACCATTTATCATAGGGTGCAACGGGCATCAACGAGAGTGTTCTACGTTCAGTCCAGACATTGGCTGTATCACCATTGTTATCCAGCGAAGCATATTGCCCCATCTCACCTTCAGTGGCACCGAGTACCAGAGCCTGATTCTCCAGTCTTTCTGCAACACGCTCATAGATATCCTCGAATCGTTCGGCATTGGTATAGTAATAAACCATTGACGAATCAAAGTCGGCCTGAGTATAACCATACTTCTGCAACACAGCCTTCATATATAAAAGCTGCAATACATCAGCACTCTCATTTGCGTCGTCATCATGAGCTGCTAATGATTTTGCCAAATGATATTCCACTAAGATATCCTCCAGCTCGTCCGGTTGGATATAACGCTTTGGCACTTTTGGCGTACATGAAACCAAAAAGAGGAAAGCGACCAATATCAAGGCCCAGTTACGCTTCACGTTTGATAGAAATTTGGCTAATCTCCTTTCGATAAAACAATAATAATGCTACAACCCCCACAGAGATAGAGGCATCGGCAAAGTTAAATACAGGACTGAAGAAAATAAACTCATCTCCACCAACAATTGGAAACCAGTCGGGATAACTGGTCACGATAAGTGGAAAATAGAACATATCAACCACACGTCCCATCAAGAAAGACTCATAACCATTGCCTAAGCCTACAAACTGGCTGATCTCATAAGGAGTTGACGCATCAAAGCAAAGCCCATAAAACATGCAGTCGATAAGATTGCCTGCAGCGCCCGCTAAAACCATCGACAAACAAATCAGATAGCCCCAGCGAACGTTTGTTTTGCTTTGGAGCCAGATATAGTATGACAAAAGAGAGATGGCAACTATGCGGAAGATTGACAAAAGCAATTTTGAACCTATCTGCATGCCATAAGCCATACCATTGTTTTCTATGAATGTAATATAAAACCAATCGGTCACATGAATACTTTCATGAAGACACATATTAGTCTTAACCCAGACTTTTATAAGCTGGTCAATAATCAGAATGGCCATAATGAGGATTATGGCCATTCTGCCCTTAGTCAAATATCTACTTACGTTCACTTTCTTTTCTTTTCCAACTCTTTTGACTCAACGCTCAGTGTTGCATGAGGAACAGCTCTTAGACGCTCTTTGGGAATCAGTTTACCGGTGATCCTATCCACGCCGTAAGTCTTGTTCTCAATTCTTACAAGTGCAGCCTTCAAGCCCTGAATGAACTTTTGCTGACGAGCGGCAAACTGAATAAGATCTTCCTTTGACTGCGTTGCACTACCCTCCTCTAATGCTTTGTATGTTGGTGACGTATCATCAACATCATTAGAGTCCTGATTAGTCAATACACGCATCATTTGGTCATAATCACGTTTGGCCAAAGCCAGCTTCTCATTGATAATCTCGCGGAACTCTTCAAGTTCCTCATCTGTGTAACGTGTTTTCTCTGCCATAAATCATTAGGATTTAGTTATTTTTATATTTAGTTTAAATTCATCGAATTCAACTTCCTGTCCATCATTAGCCTCGAGCTTGATGCTGTCAGCCAATACCTGGCGTGCGATATAGTCGCCGAAGGTTTCAATAGCTTTTGTGGCAGTCTCGTTTGGCTCAATGCAAACACAAATACGGTCGGTAATCTCCAGTCCACTCTTCTTACGAATGTTCTGAATACGGTTCACCAATTCACGAGCCATACCCTCGTTCTTCAGTTCGTCGGTAAGTGTAATATCAAGAGCAACAGTCAGGTTACCCTCATTGCCAACCAGCCAACCAGGAATATCCTCGCTGATAATATCAACATCAGCCACCTCTACGGTAAGGTCTTGACCTTCAACATTGATACCAATGGTGCCATTCTTCTCCAACTGAGCAATCTGGTCCTGAGAAAGTGCATCCATCTGAGCAGCAACACCCTTCATCAACTTGCCGAACTTCTTACCCATGGTACGGAAGTTGCATTTCACCTTCTTAACCAGAATGCCTGCACCTTCCACAAATTTCACGTCTTTTACGTTTACCTCCTGCAAGAAAATCTGCTTCACGCTCTCAATAGCATTACGCTGAGCATCATCAACAGGTGGAATCATCAAGGTCTGCAGAGGCTGCTTCACCTTAATACTCTCTTTACGACGCAGAGCAAGAACAATCGTTGTGATGCGCTGAGCAATCTCCATACGCTGCTCCAGATCGGCATTAACCAAATCCATATTAGCTACGGGGAATTTCTCCAGATGAACAGAATCAAGTTCTCCTCCCAAATCGCAGTAGATGCGATCTGCAAAGAATGGCGCAAACGGAGCCAGCAACTTAGAAACAGTCATCAAGCACTCATAGAGCGTCTGATAGGCAGCCAACTTATCGTTGTCCATCTCCTTACCCCAGAAACGCTTCTTGTTAAGACGAACATACCAGTTAGACAGATCCTCATCCACAAACTTATCAATTAGACGACCTGCACGTGTAGGATCAAATCCGTTCATCTCTTCTTGAACGCCCTTAACCAGAGAGTTCAGACAAGACAAAATCCAACGGTCGAATTCAGGACGCTCGTTTACAGGAATCTGTGCAGCCTTAGGATCAAACTCATCCACATTAGCATACATAGCAAAGAGTGAATAAGTATTATACAAGGTACCAAAGAACTTGCGGCTGATTTCTGCCACACCCTCTGGGTCGAACTTCAGGTTGTCCCATGGTTCAGAGTTTGTCATCATGTAGAATCTAACCGCATCCGAACCATATTTGTCAATCATCTCAAATGGATTAATCACATTACCCACATGCTTCGACATCTTATTGCCTTTTGCATCCAGCACAAGACCTGTTGAGATGACATTCTTGAAGGCTACTGAATCGAAGATCATAGTAGCAATAGCATGCAATGTGAAGAACCAACCACGTGTCTGGTCAACGCCCTCGTTGATAAAATCTGCGGGGAATGCTTTATTGTTATCAATCAGTTCACGGTTCTCGAAAGGATAGTGAACCTGTGCATAAGGCATAGAACCCGAATCAAACCACACATCAACCAAGTCGCTTTCACGTTTCATTGGCTTGCCGCTTTCGCTTACCAATATAATATAGTCCACATATGGACGGTGCATGTCGATCTTGTCGTAGTTTTCCTTTGACATATCACCAGGCACAAACCCCTTGTCTTTCAGCGGATTTGAAGTCATTACACCTGCAACAACAGCTTTTTCAATCTCAGCATAAAGTTCTTCCAAGCTACCGATACACTTTTCTTCGCCGTCTTCGCTTCGCCAAATAGGAAGTGGTGTACCCCAGAAGCGAGAACGAGACAGGTTCCAGTCATTCAGATTCTCTAGCCAGTTACCAAAACGTCCTGTACCTGTTGACTCCGGATGCCATCCGATAGTCTTGTTCAGTTCACTCATGCGAACCTTTTTATCGGTACTCTTAATAAACCAAGAGTCCAAGGGATAGTAAAGTACAGGTTTGTCTGTACGCCAGCAATGAGGATAGTTGTGAACGTGCTTCTCGATCTTGAACACCTTACCGTCGGCTTTCAAGTCCATACAGATAGAAATGTCAAGTGTCTCATCCTTATCTGTAAGTGTTTCATCGTAGGCATTCTTTACATAGCGTCCAGCATAGCGTCCCCACTTCTCTGTATCTACGTAATTCTTAACGAAATCTGCATCCAGATCCTCAATCAAGAAGTACTTACCTTGCAGGTCAACAACTGGACGCTCGTTGCCTTTCTTGTCTATAAGCACAATAGCAGGTACACCAGCCTTCTTCGCTACGAAAGCATCGTCGGCACCAAAGTTTGGAGCAATGTGTACGATACCTGCACCATCCTCTGTTGTTACATAGTCACCAGGAATCACGCGGAAAGCGCCTTCACCTACAGGTGTAATCATTGGCAGGAGCTGTTCATACTCCATTCCCACGAGGTCGGTACCCTTGTAGCGAGCTACCACGCGATAAGGCAAGAACTTCTCACCCTTATTATATTCAGGCATTTCACCACCATCGGAAATCTCGGCAGCAGTATCAAAGTAAGCCGCAACGCGTGCGTCTGCCATCACGATTGTGATTTTCTCTGCCGTATAAGGATTGTAAGTCTCAATAGCTACATAGTCAATTTTGGGACCTACACACAATGCTGAATTCGCAGCCAGTGTCCAGGGGGTTGTAGTCCATGCCATGAAATATGGCGTGCCCCAACCAGTCATCTCTGGCTTCGGATTCTTCATTTTGAAGAGAGCCGTACAAGTAGTATCCTTCACGTCACGATAGCAACCTGGCTGGTTCAGCTCGTGACTTGACAATCCGGTTCCGGCTGCAGGTGAATAAGGCTGAATTGTATAGCCTTTATAAAGCAATCCTTTATCATAGAACTGCTTCAACAGCCACCACAGTGACTCAATATATTTATTATCGTAGGTGATATAGGGATTATCAAGATCTACAAAGTATCCCATGCGCTCAGTCAGTTCACGCCACTCAGCCGTAAACTTCATCACATTTTCACGACACTTCTTATTGTAATCCTCTGTTGAAATGTACTTCTCTGAATCTTTGTTATCGATATCAGCCTTGGTGATACCCAATTCTTTTTCCACACCGAGTTCCACAGGCAGTCCATGAGTATCCCATCCAGCCTTACGCTTTACCTGGAAACCCTGCATGGTCTTATAACGATTGAACGTATCCTTCAGCGAACGACCCAAGACGTGGTGAATACCTGGGTGACCATTTGCTGAGGGAGGACCCTCAAAGAAAACAAACTGAGGACATCCCTCACGCTCGTCAATTGAACGATGGAAAATATCCTCTTTCTTCCATTTATCTAAAATCTCATTGTTAACCTGAGTCAGGTTCAAACCATTATGTTCAGCGAATCTCTTTGCCATATCGTTTATAGTACTATAATTTTTTGATGTGCAAAGGTACAAAAAAAAGTGAGATACCGCAAAATATCTATGATAAAATTAGAAAAAAGCGCCAAATTATACTTTTTTGATTCTTTTTTCGATGTACAATGTCAATTATTCACTACCTTTGCAATCCGGAACACAATAAAAATCTGACAATGGAAAGAACATGGAGATGGTTTGGCAAGAAAGATAGAATCACACTTGCCATGCTCAAGCAAATTGGCGTTGAAGGCATCGTAACAGCGCTTCACGACGTGCCCTTAGGTGAAGTTTGGACACAAGAAAAGATACACGATCTACGTGAATACATCGAAAGCTACGGCATGCGTTGGTCGGTAGTGGAGAGCCTACCCGTAGTCGAGTCAATCAAATACGGAGGACCTGATCGTGACCAACAGATAGAGGTCTACATAGAGTCACTAAAGAACCTGGCCGCTGAAGGCATACACACGGTTTGTTACAATTTCATGCCAGTACTTGACTGGGCCCGCACAGACTTGCTTCACAACAATCCAAACGGAGCAACAAACCTATATTTCAACTATGCCGAATTCGCCTATTTCGACATTTATCTTTTAAAGCGAGAAGGAGCCCGGGAAGAATGGAAAAAATTTCAATTTCCAGACAATGTCGGCGCTGGGAGAGACGTCCTTGCCGAGGCAGATGAATTAGCAAAAAGCATGACTCCAGAAAAAGACCACAAACTTATTGAGAATATTGTGATTAAGACTCAAGGGTTTGTGAGCGGAAACTTCTCTGAAGGTGACAAAAAACCCATTGCAAAGTTTCAATCATTCCTTGAACTTTATCATGACATTGACAAACAGCAGTTACGCGAGAATTTGAAATACTTCCTAGAGGCTATTATGCCTACTTGTGAAGCTTATGACATGAATATGTGTGTGCATCCAGACGACCCCCCTATCGAGATTTTAGGTCTTCCACGTATTGTACGCACAGCAGACGACATCCGCTGGTTCCTTAACGCTGTACCAAATAAGCATAATGGACTTACATTCTGTGCCGGTTCACTTAGTGCAGGAGCCTATAACGACGTGGTGGCAATGGCCCGTGAATTTGCCCCCCGCACCCATTTCGTACACCTACGTTCTTGTCATATTTTCCCGAATGGCGACTTTACAGAAGCCTCGCATCTGGGTGGTCGAGCTAACATCGTAGAACTGGCAAGAATCTTTGAGAAAGAGAATCCGGCGCTCCCAATGCGCGTTGATCATGGTATGACATTCACCGATCAACCTGGTGGCATCATGGACGAATCAAGTCACGGACACAATGCAGGCTATACACTGTTAGGACGCATGTTTGCATTGGGCCAGGTACAGGGCATCCTTGCTACTGTCGACGATGAATTGGGCATCAAATACACGCAGCCAGGATTCTTTGACTAACAACAACAATGACATATAATCAAAACCGACAATGAAGAACCTATTCGACATCAAAGACAACGTAACCGTCATCACCGGTGGAACCGGCGTTTTAGGACGTACTATAGCAAAATATCTGGCTCTTAATGGTGCCAAAGTTATCATCTTAGGTAGAAAAGAAGATGTTGGTCAGGCCATCGTTGATGATATCAAGAACGATGGTGGACAATGCGAGTTTATGAAAACCGACGTGATGGACGAAGCATGCGTACAGAAGAATTGCGACGATATCATCGCTAAATATGGACGTATCGACACACTGCTTAATGCCGCTGGCGGCAACATGCCTGGCGCTACAATCGGACCGGACAAGACATTTTTCGACCTCGACGCCAGTCAGTTCTCTAAAGTTCTCGAACTTAACCTCACCGGCACGGTTATTCCTACACAGATATTTCTGAAACCCATGGTTAAACAGGGCAAAGGATCTATCATCAACTTCTCGAGCATGGCAGCATTCCGCCCCATGACAAGAGTGTGTGGCTATGCGGCTGCAAAAGCAGGCATTTCCAACTTTACACAGTATATGGCCGCAGAATGCGCCAAGAAATTTGGCGAAGGCATCCGTGTCAATGCAATAGCACCAGGTTTCTTCATCACCGAACAGAACCGTTCGCTGTTGACCAATCCTGATGGAACCTACACACAGCGCGGACAAGATGTGATCCGCCAAACACCATTTGGACGTATGGGAGAACCCGAAGAACTCTGCGGCACCATCCATTATCTCATGTCTGATGCTTCAAAGTTTGTCACAGGAACCGTGGCCGTTGTTGATGGCGGCTTCAATGTATTCGCTATGTAGGGTTTAAAACACTCCACAAACTAAAGATATAATGGCCCTTCTCAAGAGGGCCATTTTTCTTTTTTAACACAAAAAATTCCACAACTGGAGAACAACGTAACGATATTTTTTGTACCTTTGCACCGCAAATTTGCAAAAATAGGTATACTCACTTCATTATTAAGAAGTTAGGAAATATTTAAGGAAAATCATTTTAGGATGAGACAACTCAAAATTCAGAAAAGCATCACAAACCGTTCGAGTGAAGCATTGGATAAGTATCTAGTAGAGATTGGCCGTGCTCCACTTATTAGTATTGACGAAGAAATTGAACTGGCTCAGAAAATTAAGAAGGGCGGTCCTGAGGGCGAACGCGCAAAAGACAAACTGGTGACAGCCAATCTGCGCTTTGTTGTCAGTGTTGCTAAACAATATCAGCATCAGGGTTTAACATTAACAGACCTTATCGACGAAGGCAACATCGGTCTTATCAAGGCCGCACAGAAATTCGATGAGACACGCGGCTTCAAATTCATTTCTTATGCCGTATGGTGGATTCGCCAGTCTATCCTTCAGGCCATTGCCGAGCAGAGCCGTATCGTACGTCTTCCTCTGAACCAGGTTGGCTCACTGAATAAGATTAATCACGAAATCAACAAGTTTGAGCAGGAGAATCAGCGCCACCCATCTGTGAGCGAACTGGCTGAAATGACTGACATTGACGAAGAGAAAATTGGTCAGTCAATGATGGCAGATGGTCACCATGTGTCTATTGATGCACCTTTCCAGGATGGCGAAGACAACTGTATGCTCGATGTGATGGCCTCTGGTGACGATAGCCGCACCGACCGCCACGTGGATCACGAGTCAATGGCACAGGAGTTGAACGCCGTACTCAACAAAGTACTGAAGGAGCGCGAGATTACTATTATCCGCGAATGCTTCGGTATTGGTTGCCACGAGAAGGGTCTTGAGGAAATTGGCGATCAGCTGGGACTTACCCGTGAGCGTGTGCGCCAGATTCGTGAGAAGAGCATTGCTAAACTCCGTGATTCTGGTAACGCTCGTATTTTGATGAAATATCTGGGATAAGAGATCTTCTCTTTTTACAGTAAAAATACAATGCTTCATTTCCGATTATGGAATGAAGCATTTTTTATGATCTTCCAAAAGCAACGCTTTCAGCCTCCAAAAGCATAACGTTTCTTATGCTATAGTTAAGATGCTGATAGCCAATATGAAAGCTATTACAATTCATCTAGACACTAGAAAACACATTTTTAGAGTCTAGAATTCGCCGATCTAAAGTCTAGATTCAGGCATTCTAGAGTCTAGATGCGACACAAAACAGTAAGAATAACAGGGCAAAAGTGGCACTTTTGGCTTGTAAAAGCAGTAGTATTGCACAACAAAAGGAGTACTATTGCTCGGTAATAGCGGCACTTATTCATAGAAAAGCGACACTCCCGCTTCTATAATTAAAAAGGAATATCCTTTTTATGGCAAAATATTTTTGTGGTTATTTTTTTATTTGCTATCTTTGCGGCAATGAAACGAATATTGCTGCTACTTTATATAATATCAACCGTCCTTACGGCCAATGGTCACGAGTATTCTGACTCCGTGCTGTTGGAGCGCATATTCAGTTTTCAGCGCAACTACGCTCACGATGTGAACGGCTTTTCCACAAATGTTTACCTAAAACACCTCTATAACACAAAACGGCGCAATGCCACACTATGGCTGATACCTTCCATGTATCCACTGGCTAAGGGACAACGAAAGTTTCTGAGCGAACAGTATAATCACTTCACCTTCAATGACGTTGACAACTATGATAATCTGAATCAGGTATTCTATACCACCATCCCCAGAAACAAACATACGATGTCAACGCTATTTTGCTATCTGACACCTGACCTTTATAACGAGACAATCTACGATGACCACGTGCTTTCACCGTTTAATCGCTACAATCGGTTGTTCTACAAATACACAACAACAGATCTAGGTAACGGTAAGATACGCCTAGACTTCCGTCCTAAACGGGTGATGAACACGCAGCTAGTGAAAGGTCAAGCTATCGTCAACTATGCGACGGGGCGCATCGAACAGATTGAGCTGAATGGCGAGTTCGACATGATTAGTTTTCACACCATCAGTACGCAGGGCGATCATGGCGCACGGGCACTGATGCCTCAGTTATGTATCACTGATGTTACGTTTAAGTTTGCTGGCAACAACATAACTTCTCATTTTGAGGTGGCATACGACTGTCCTACTACACTACCGGACACCATGAGTCTCAAAATAAATCGCCAACTCATGGATTCTATTCGTCCGTTCAGTTTAAGCGAAGAAGAGGAGTTGGTGTATCAGCACTTTGACTCGCTGAGGCATGCAAAGAAACATAATGATAGTATCAAAGCTGTCATGCCCATAATGCTGGATAAACACAGCAATGCAAGCGACCGCACTTGGGATATGTTGGGAGAAAACCTATTCAGCAAGACGAAAAGCAGTACTGAGAATGGATATGTATGGCTGTCGCCCCTACTCGACCCGCAATACATCAGCTACAGCAAGTCAAAGGGATTGTCATACAAGATGCGTTTGGGTGCTCACTATGAATTCAGCAAGAAGACCTGCATTGACTTTAACCCCAAAGCCGGTTACAACTTCAAATTGAAGCAATTCTTCTTTACAGCCCCCATCCGACTTGAATATAATCACAAACGCAGAGGTTATCTGGATCTCATTGTGGGTAACGGCAACCGTCTGAGCAATCAATATACACTCAACGAAATAGCGGCTATTGATGGTGAAAACTCTAAATGGCTGAATGAAGACCTGCACATATTCAGAGATTTATATGCCCAGCTGAAGAACTACTACATGATTACGCCTTGGTTGGGAATTGAAGGTGGTGTGACATTCCACCATCGTCGATCACAGCATGCTGCAAAACTAGGTTCGTTTGGTATAGAAAACGACTACAAGAGTTTAGCCCCATCTGTGTCTGTTAAGTTGCGTCCATGGCGAGCAGCCCCTGTCGTTTCTATCGACTATGAACGAGGTTTGAAGTTCGACAAGTTTAATCTGCCCTACGAACGATGGGAAGTTGATGCCTCTTGGAAAAGGCGCATGCACCGCCTGCAGGTGTTCAACGCACGTATCGGCGGTGGACTTTACACACTGAAAAAAGTCAACTCGTTTATGGACTTTACTAACTTCCGCGACAACAATCTGCCAGAAGGTTGGGATGATGATTGGTCGGGCAATTTTCAGTTGTTGTCATCAAGTGTTTACAACGAGTCAAAATATTATATTCGAGGTAATATATCGTACGAGAGTCCGCTGATGGGCTTGTCGTTCATTCCCTTACTTGGTCATTACATAGAACGCGAACGCATTTATCTTAGTTCATTGCTCATAAACCAAAGCCGACTTTACTCCGAGCTGGGCTACGGATTCAGCAGCCGCTACATCTCAATGGGCATCTTTGCAGGATTCCGAAACATTGAGTATCAGGAGATTGGCTGCAAGTTTACAATAGAATTATTTAGAAGATGGTAATAATGACAAAACCACTGACTATATACAAAGCAAGCGCCGGTAGTGGCAAGACATTTACGCTGGCCACAGAATATATCAAGCTATTAGTACGCGATCCTCAGGCTTACAGAAAGACGTTGGCTGTGACATTTACGAACAAAGCCACCGAGGAAATGAAGATGCGTATCCTTAGTCAGCTATATGGCATCTGGCGAGGACTTCCAGAATCGAAGCCCTATCTCGACAACGTCTGCGAGAAGTTGGATGCAAGCCCCGAATTCGTTGCTACTCAGGCAGGTAAAGCACTCAAGAACCTGCTGCACAACTACAGTTATTTCCGCGTAGAGACCATCGACTCTTTCTTTCAGAGTGTCCTTCGAAATCTGGCACGCGAACTGGATCTTACAGCCAACTTGCGCATCGAACTCAACGACTACCAGGTAGAGGAAATGGCTGTGGATCAGCTGATTGAGAATTTGACAGCTACCGACATGATGCTGCAATGGCTCTTGAAGTATATCATGGACAGCATCGAGGATAACCATTCCTGGAACGTGATTTCTCAGATTAAAAATTTCGGAAAGACCATCTTCAAAGACTTCTATAAGAAGAACAGCCAGAGTCTGAATGCCATAATCAGCGAGAAGGACTTCTATGAGAATTATACGTCTATCTTGAGAAACAAACGCAAAGAGGTGGTGGAACATATGCAGAACATAGCAGAGTCGTTCTTCGACACGATTGAGGCCGAAGGCGTTCAGCCAGAGGACTTTGCATACGCCAACCAAGGCGGTCTCCCTTCCTTCTTCAAAAAGTTAAGGGAAGGTGACCTTGACGGTGTGACCATCGGTACACGCATTATTGACGCCATAGGAAACCCAGAGAAATGGTGTAAGAAGACGAGCCCTAAGAAAGAGCTGATTTATCAGTCGGCCATTAGTGAACTGGGACAGATTGTCCGTTATGCCTACGACACCTTCCCCAAACAATACTGCATCTATAAATCGGCAGGACTGACACTGAGACACCTTAGCCAGCTGAGACTGCTGGACAGCATCGAAAAGAAAGTTCGCGAACTGAACACAGAAAGCAACCGATTCCTGCTGAGTGACACGCAGAAGATGCTGAACGACCTCATTGAGGGCAGCGACTCGCCTTTTATCTTCGAGAAGATTGGCTCACAGCTGGAGCATATCATGATAGACGAGTTTCAGGACACCTCTACCGTTCAGTGGCAGAATTTCAAGGTACTGCTGGAAGAGGCTATGAGTCATGCCGACTCCGAGAACTTGATTGTGGGCGACGTAAAACAGAGCATCTACCGCTGGCGCAGCGGTGACTGGCGCCTGCTGGCTGGCATCAAAAACGAGTTTACCAATGCCGACCAGCGCCTGCAGATAGAAACACTCAGCACCAACTATCGCTCGTCGGCCAACGTTATCAGTTTCAACAATGCTTTCTTTGCAGAGGCAGCAAAAACTGAGGAAGTGGAAGCCTACGACGACATCCATCAGGATGCGCGCAAAGGTCAACAGCCGAATGGATTGGTATCTATCAATCTGCTGCCTCAGAAAGACTATCAGCGGTGTGTGCTCGAAGCCTTGACCCAGCAAGTAGAAGACCTGTTTCAGCAAGGAGCCAAAGCTACTGACATCGCGATATTGGTGCGCACCAACTCGCTGATCCCGCTAATTGCCAACTATTTCATGGACAATATGCCCAGCACGAAGATTGTCAGCGACGAGGCGTTCCGACTCGAGGCTTCGCCTGCCGTAAGAGCTATTATTGAAGCGCTACGCGTGCTGAATCATCCTGAAGACGACATTGCTCGGGCTTATCTGCTGAAGGTATGCTACCCCGACGACGCCATCCACACCAGCCTACGCGACAAAGCACTCCCCGCAGCTTTTACCGATCACATGGACACCCTGAAGCGCATGCCGCTCTACGAACTCACAGAACAGCTGTATGCCATCTTCCAGTTGGAAAACATGAACGGACAGAGTGCTTATCTTTGCGCCTTCTTCGACCAGGTGGCCAACTTCGTAGGCGACAACACGTCGGACATCAACTCTTTCCTGAAAGAATGGGACGACAGCATCTGCGGCAAAACCATTCAAAGCCCTGAGATTGATGGCATCAGATTAATATCTATTCACAAGTCAAAAGGATTGGAATTTGCGCATGTACTCATTCCCTTCTGCGACTGGCGACTGGAACAGAAAGACGTGCTATGGTGCCACCCCGAAGAGGAACCCTTCAATATGCTGCCGATTGTGCCCATTGATTTCAGCAAGAGCGGTATGGAGAACACCATATACTACAAAGACTACGAAGAAGAACACGGCCAGAACGTTGTGGACAACCTCAACTTGCTATATGTAGCTTTCACGCGTGCGGCCCATAATCTCTTCGTATGGGGAAAACGGAAAAGTTCCGCCTCGCGTTCGGCACTGATAGAATCGGTGCTGCCCGAGATTGCCCCTCAGCTTGATGGCGCTACCATCGATGGCGAGCAGGATGCTGAAGCACCACTCACCCTCACCTATGGACATATCAGCATGCCTGGCGAAGAGAAAAAGAAAACTGGCGCCAATCCCTTCCTGGCCCCTGCGGAGCCGGTTGATGTGAGTATTCATATATATGAAAAGAAGGTCAACTTCCGTCAAAGTAACAACAGTAAGATGTTTGTTACCGCTACCGATGAGGAGACACAGCAGCAAAACAACTATATACAGCTGGGTAATGTACTCCACAATGTGTTCTCGACAATCAAGACCACCGAGGATGTTGATGCGGCATTAAAACAGATGGAACTGGACGGTATTATTTACGACAAGCAACTCACCAAGGAGCACGTGGAAGACATGATTCGAAAGCGATTGACGGATCCCCGCGTTATGACGTGGTTCGACCCGAAGGCCCGATGGACGCTCTATAATGAATGCACCATCCTGTTGCCCAACGGACAGGAGAAACGTCCCGATCGAGTCATGACCAACGGTAATGAGACCATCGTTGTTGACTTTAAGTTCGGACACGAACGCGATGAATACTTCGACCAGGTTCGAGAGTACATGCACTTACTACAACAGATGAACATGCCGGGTGTGAAAGGCTATCTGTGGTTTGTATATTCAAATAAAATCATTGAAGTGAAATGAAAACATTCCTAGAATACGTAGCAGAGGATATCCTCAAGAAATATGGTAACGACTTGTCGCGCATCGCAGTGGTGTTCCCCAACAAGCGTGCCTCTCTTTTCCTTAACGCCCACTTGGCTCGCCTATCCGAAAAGCCTATATGGAGCCCAGCATACGTCACCATCAGTGATCTGTTTCGCCAGTATAGTGACAAGAAGGTGGCTGACCCCATCAAACTGATATGCGATTTGCACCGGTCGTTCATCGAGCAAACAGGTTTCGACGAGACTTTGGACCACTTTTACAGTTGGGGACAGTTGCTTCTGGCCGATTTCGACGATATCGACAAGAATATGGCGGATGCCAATAAGGTATTTTCCAACCTGCGTGACCTTCATGAACTGGACGACGAGAGTTATCTTTCCGACGAACAAAAGGAAATCATACGCAAGTTCTTCAGCAACTTCTCTGACGATCACAACTCGCAGCTGAAAGAACGCTTTCTGAAACTCTGGTCACACATCAGCGATATCTATCATGCTTTTAATGATCGACTGACCTCGCAACAGTTGGCCTACGAGGGAGCGCTCTATCGCGAAGTGGCTGTCAAAGAGAACATCAATCTTGAGTACGACCAGTATCTGTTTGTGGGATTTAATCTGCTTCAACAGGTAGAACAAAAGCTGTTTACCACCATTTCCAAGCAGGGGAAGGCTAAATTCTACTGGGACTTTGATGCCTATTACATCAAAGACCACGAAGCCGGCCACTATATCAACCAATATCTGAAGATTTTTCCTAACGAGTTAGAGAACAACAGCGACATCATTCAGCAGTTTAAGCAGCATAAAGATATCACTTTTATATCTGCTCCCACCGAGAATATTCAGACGCGCTACGCCAGCAGTTGGCTCAACCAGGCACGTATTGCCGATGGCAGGAAGACTGCCATTGTACTTTGCGACGAAAAGCTGCTGCAAAGCCTGTTGCATTGTTTGCCCGACGAGGTTGACAAGGTCAACATCACAACAGGTTTCCCACTATCTCAATCGCCCGTATCGTCACTCTGCGCCCTGCTTTTCGATTTGCAGACGGTGGGTTACAATCATAAAACACTCAAGTTTCGTCCGCGCTACCTCACCCTCTTCAAGAACCATCCTTACGCAGACTTCATTCCAGAGGAGAAGATGAAGCGCATTGATGGCGAGCAGTTCAACCACGAACTGTTAGAATGGATGATTGACATTCTGCGTGACCTTGCACCACATGCCGGCGAAGACGAGATGATGCAGGAAGCAATTTTCCGCATGTACACACTTCTGAATCGACTTTTAGCACTCGTGGATAGTGGTGACCTGGTGGTAGATCATTCCACCTTGCGGCGCCTGCTGACCCAACTGATACAATCCACGTCGATACCTTTCCATGGTGAACCAGCCGAAGGTATTCAGCTAATGGGTGTGCTTGAAACGCGTAACCTCGACTTCAGCCACATCCTGCTGCTGTCGTGCAATGAGGGCAATATGCCGAAGGGCGTCGGAGACACGTCGTTCATTCCTTATAGTTTAAGAAAAGCCTATGGACTGACCACCATCGACCATAAGGTAGCCATCTTCTCTTACTATTTCCACCGCTTGTTGCAGCGGGCAGACGATATCACTATCTGCTACAACAATGCTACTACCGATGGGCATACCGGCGAGATGTCGCGTTTCATGTTGCAACTAATGGCAGAATGTCCGCATCCTATTCGTTTCCAGACGTTGCAGGCAGGACAGTCCTTTACACCTTTTGCGCCTCAAGCAATCAGCAAGACACCACAGGTGATGGAAAAACTAAACGAGCTATTCTCCATCGAGAAACACCCTGGGACACAAAAGCCACTGCTGACACCTACTGCCATCAATCGCTATCTGCGCTGCCAACTGCAGTTCTACTACAATTACATCTGTCAGTTGTGCGAACTCGACGAACTCGATGATGAGGAAAACATTGACAACCGCCTCTTTGGCGACATCTTCCACGAGGCAGCACAAATCATCTACGAGCGGATAACAGGGAAAAAGAATAATCAGGTCATCACAGCAGATGTGCTCAGTCAGATCTTGAAATCAAAAATAGGTATCGAAACTGCCGTTGACGAAGCCTTCAACAAGGTGCTTCAACTAAGCAAGGGCTATGAGCTCAACGGACTTCAACTCATTAACCGTGAGGTTATAATACACTATCTACGAACACTACTAGAGATTGATCGTGGAAAAAAGGAGTTTACGATTCTAGGTCTAGAAACCGATGTATGGACGCCACTTACAACACCACACATCTCAACCATCATTGGTGGTAGAATAGACCGTCTTGACATGATTGATGGTCAGATACGTGTTGTTGACTACAAAACAGGTAGTCATAACTTGAATCAACTCCCCGATGTTGACGCCATATTTTCTGATGCTAACATTGCCAAGCATAGCGACTACTACCTGCAGACTTTTCTGTATGCTAGCATCGTCAGTCAAAGTAATCCCACGCATCAAGTAGCACCGGCATTGCTGTTTATTCAGCGTACAGGCGAAAAGGATTACAATCCTATTCTGAAATTTGGAAAGGAACCTATCAATGACTTGGCACCTTACAAGGCCGACTTCGATAAGCGATTAAGCGAAACGGTGGACGAGATCTTCAACCCAGACATCAGTTTCAATCCCACCACCGAACAAGAACGCTGTGCCTATTGCCCTTACAAGAAGCTGTGTAGCGTATGAGGCAAGTCACTAAACACCTTCTTGCCTCGCACATAATACTCCATTAATAGCGAGAACCGACTCAGTTCGGCTGCCGACTGACGCGATTGTTGAATACGTCTTCTGTCATCATCAAACTGATTGCGCCAGGCTTTAAAGTCTTTGCGTGCACGGCAAACGGCATCGAAGTCCTCTTTGTTGCGGTCTATCAACAGCATCTTCAGTGCTGCCACATAATCCAAAACGCAGCGAATTAGCATCACACGCTTCAAGCGGTTTTCAGGCAGACACTTATAGAGCATCGTCAGGTTATTGCGGAAGTTAAGGTATGTCTTCATAGGGTTGGCCTTTGGCAGAGTGCCACCACCTACGTGAAAGACCCAACTTTCGGGGACACAACAGATTTTGCGGCCCATAATGCGAAGTCGCCAGCAAAGGTCTATCTCCTCGCTATGCGCAAAGAAACGGCCATCCAGTCCTCCTACCTTATTATAATCACACGCGCGTATGAGAAGAGCTGCACCTGTGGCCCAGTGTATCTCAACAGTACTGTCATATTGACCGCAATCGGTCTCAACCGCATCAAACACACGGCCACGGCAATAGGGGTAGCCATAAGCATCGATAAATCCACCGCATGCGCCAGCATACTCGAAACTGTCGCGTGCATGGACCGACAATAGCTTGGGCTGACATGCTGCTACATCCTCATGTCTGTCCATGAAGGTCACCATGGGTTCCAGCCAATTTGGCGTCACCTCTATATCACTGTTCAACAACAGATAATATTCGGCATCAATCTGAGCCAGGGCCTTGTTGTAACCATCTGCAAATCCCCAGTTTTTGTCCAACTGTATGAGGCGGCACTCAGCAAACTGATTCTTGAGTAATGCCACACTATCATCACTAGAGTGATTATCGGCCACATAGACTGTAGCTCCTGCAGAATATTCCAGCACACGGGGCAAATACGTCTTCAGCATCTTTGCCCCGTTCCAGTTCAAAATAACAATGGCAACCTTATCCATAGTATTATTATGCATTGACCAGTCGGCACTTCAAGGCAGACTTATCGTGATTAAAACCTTCCAATACAACCTGCATCAGCTGGTTGTCGTATTCAGAACGTGATTCGTTCGCAGCCAATTCCACACGCACATAGTTGCGCGTAAAACCATGCATTACACGACCTCTTGTCGCTTTTTCAAAAAGCACTTCGGCCTGCAGACCAATATGAGCAGCATAAAAAGCCTCGGTCTTGCGATCAGATAATTCCAACAGTCGCTTGCTACGCAACTTCTTATCTTTGTCATTCACCTTGTAAGGTATGCTTAAGGCTGAAGTGCCAGGACGTTCAGAGTAAGGGAATACATGCAACTGCGTCACTGGCAGCTGCTCCAAGAAGGTGTAAGTCTCTTCAAAACATTCGGGCGTTTCGCCTCTGCAGCCCACCATTACATCTACACCGATGAAAGCATCAGGCATCACTTCTTTAATGCGATGTATTTTGTCCGCAAACAACTGTCGGTCGTAGTGACGGTGCATCAACTTCAGCACCGTATCGCTTCCGCTCTGCAATGGTATATGGAAGTGCGGCATAAAAGCGCGGCTCTCTCCACAATAGCTGATCAGTTCGTCAGAAAGCAGATCTGGCTCTAAGCTGCTGATGCGATAGCGGCTAATCTCCTCTACTTGGTCCAGAGCACTTACCAAATCAATAAAATGCTCACCTGTGGTCTTTCCAAAATCACCAATATTCACGCCTGTCAAAACAATCTCCTTGCCGCCTTCGGCAGCAGCTTGACGTACCTGTTCCACCAATGAGGCTATCGATGGATTGCGACTGAACCCGCGTGCATAAGGTATGGTACAATAGGTACAGAAATAGTCGCACCCATCTTGCACCTTCAGGAAATAGCGCGTACGATTACCACGAGAGCAACTTGGCGCAAATGTCTTGATGTCTTTTGTCTTTTCTATATAATAAGGTGCACCCTTTGTCGTGTTTCCCAGCTGTCCGGTCCAGGCATCAGAAAGGAACTGCACCAGCTGTGATTTCTCGTTCGAACCCAATACCAGATCAACACCCTCAATACGACTCACCTCCTCTGCTTCCAACTGAGCATAACAACCAGTCACCACCACAAAGGCATTAGGATGCTTACGCACTAATCTATGGATGGCTTGCCGACATTTTCTGTCGGCAACCTCCGTGACAGAGCAAGTATTAATCAAACATATATCAGCTGTTTCTTCTTTTCCCACTGGCGTCACACCTAAATCCTGAAGCATTTTTCCAAAAGTGGAAGTCTCTGAGAAATTCAATTTGCATCCCAGTGTATAATAGGCTGCTGTCTTACCTTGAAAAGCAGAAGTATCAATCATACGAAAAAATATATTCTATCTCATTTTTTTTATTTAAATGCAAAGGTACTAAAAATTATCGAAAATGCGATGTTTTTCAGTGTTATTAGTATTAAGTGTCAAAATATACGTTTTTTAACATTTCGTAATTAATTGTTTTTCAGCGCTTTGCAAAAAAGTTACAGAAACACCCTAAAAAAAATCAAAAAAAAAGCAACGTCGTATTGAAAAAATGTATACCTTTGCATCGTTTTAATAAACAAATGATTGTTTTACAGATTTAAAAAGCAAAAAAGAAATGAAAAAGATCGCATTTATGTTCGTTGCTGCTGCTCTCGTTGCAGCTTGTGGTGAGACCAAGAAGCCCGCTGAGGAAGTAGAGGCTGTAGTTGAGGAAGTTGTTGCTACTGCTGAGGATTCAGCTGCTGCTGAGGCTCTCGTTGCTGACGCTGACTCACTGGTTAAGGACTCTCTGTTCCAGGTTGCTCTTGACTCTATCGTTGCTGCTAAGGCTGCTCCCGTTGAGGAGGCTGCTGAGGCTCCCGCTGAAGAGGTTGCTGAGTAATTCAACGAACCTAAAGAGTAGAAAAACAGGTCATTGGAATTTTCCAGTGACCTGTTATTATTTTATAGTTATAGAAACAATTGAATACAACGAAATAAAAGTAGAGAAGAACACAAGGTTCTCCTCTACTTTTATTTATTTTCCAATTATCACCTTTTTTCGATTGACCACGTACACACCCTTACGCAATCCTTCCAGATTTTTAGCAGAGTGCTTCACGAGCTTACCATCCACAGTGAAGATGTCGAAAGATTTCTCAGCCGTACTTACTTCAGGGGTGAGATTAGCTATACTAAAAACCGGAGCATTGGCAACTGTAAGCTGTCCTTGAGCAACCAATCCGTAATACTCAAGTTCTGCAATCTGAAAAACCGTGGATTGCGAATCTCGGCGTGCAGTGACCACCAAACGATAGTGGGCATATTCACGCGAGGGATTGATACCATAGCTTTTTTTCTGGAAACGCGCCGTGAACATTTCATTACTCCGTTCATCGATGGTTTCCCAAGTAATGCCATCCACAGAACCCTCAAGTCGCCAAGACTTTGGGTCACGACTTTCAAAGTCGTTGGCCGATGTAATTGTGTAGCTGGTCAGTCGCGCACTACGTGTGGCGTGGAATATTATCGACACCTCATCTGCAGAACCGATAAAGGCACAATACTTTGTATTCGAATTGTTATCAAACAACTTTGTGGCCGATTCGTTTGCATTTACAGCCGTGTGCGACACTTCGCACGAACCGCCGAGGTCAGTCAGATCTGCCGTAGTGTAAGCAACAGCCAACTGCCACCATGAGCAGACTTGGTTGTGGTTGTCCCAAATCTGCACATGCGCACCCGATGTAATGCTGGCATTTGGCATCTCAATCACTCGTCCGCAATTACGTGCCACCAGTTGATACCAACCATTGCCCTTGTCCACGACGATGAACTGCTGATGTGCCCCATTCAAGTAGTCGTAGAGAATAACCTGAGTACCGTTAGACGTTCCGCGGTTGATGATGTCCAATCCACGGTTTGCAGTAGCTGCGCTTTGAATAGTGTAAACGCCCGCTTCTACCTCATTGAAACGCCACTGCTGGTAGAGTTCAGAACCTTCGTCATCCCATTGTACAATAGCTATTCCGTTGTTGGTGCTATTGCCGTCCAGATCCATAAACTTACCACTATGGTAGTTTTTTAGTTTGTGAATGCCGCCAAGACCGCTCACACCATTAGGCTCAATCCTAATCGAGCTGGCACGGTCATTCCAATCACTGCCAATCCAATTACAATCAGCAGTTATCGTCTTACTATCACCGGTGAAAGATGAGCCATCGGACACGGTAACCTTAAATCCGTCTGTAACCTTCAGCGATGTGATATCGTTATTTCTGATACCACGGGCTTCCAATTGCGACTGTGTATATGTACCCTCGTTTAGCTGAACTGCATAACCACCATAGTTGATGTCCTGATAAAAGGTTGCTACAGGTTCGCTGCCAGAGTTGGTGCCACCACCAATACCGTCTGGTCGTCGCACATTCATCACGGCACCTTCGTGCCAGTAGTAGCCATTGCCACCAGGCGCTGCACCCATGCCACTATGATCGTCGGGGTTCAGTACGTCGAGACTAAAGTAGCCGTCGCACCATCCACCCCAACCCCAGTTGATGTGGAAACAACCATCATCACGATAGCCATCGCAGACAAATGCATGTCCACCGCCCCAGTTTACATCTGAATAGCCCTCTATCAACACAGGGCGTCCATAGTAGAGTTCTAATCAGAATAGCCTGGCACCGATGTCGTAGCTCCCTCTGGCCAACGATAGTAATACATTACCTGGGCAAAGGCGGTTGCAGTACACCCAGTGTAGCAACGCTGCCCGTCACGAAAAGGACAGTTGTCCCAATACGGTGTACCCTGATTCCAAGTGCTCGACAACAGAGGCGGGATAACCACTGTAGCCGCTGCAGCTCGTGCAGTTTTAGATTTTTGATAACTGTGCGTTGTGGTGACATCTTTTTCTCCAAGCGATGTGATGCGATCGGCAACCATTTGTAACCACGACTTCATGTTTTCAGGCAATAAGCCTTCGTCATAGTAGCCCTCCTCTGTGTATCCGATAATACTACATGTGCGGTCATCGCCTGAAACAATCACGAAGCCGGCATCTCCGTCCATGTTGAACACATAGTAAGGTGAAGAGTCCTGTTCCCTAGCTCATGGAGCTCTGTGAACAGCATTTTTAGTGAAACTAAGCGTACGTCCTTTTCCGACAGCAAAGACTTCCGCTTTCTTACGCGCTGCGTCCTTAGTGATAGACGCGGCATTAACACTTTCTGATGCAAGCAGCAATGCTAGCACTAGGTAAAGATGTTTAAACATAAATCACAGTAATACTGCATCATGAATACGAAGTAGTTATTCAAATTGTGTATAAAAATAAATCCCGACCATCAAATGATGATCGGGATTCCCGTTATAATATCAATGATATTGCTTTACAGCGGATTTACTCAGCAGCGGGTTCCTCTACCTCTTCGGCAGCAGGAGCCTCTTCTGTAGCAACCTCCTCAGCTACAGCTGGCTTGGTAGCAGCCTTCATGGCCTCTTTCTCTGCCTTCAACTCCTCAGCATTCTCAGCTACCACAATAACAGGTACCTCAACGATAACCTCCTTGTGGAAGTGTACAAGAGCAACGTACTCACCAACCTTCTTGATATCACGCATGGTGATAATCTTGCGGTCGATGTCGTGACCCAACTTCTGCAGCTCGTCGGCTACCATGTTGGCAGTCACTGAACCATAGAGCTGACCGGTAGCACTTACCTTAGCAGCAATAGTCAGTGTAACATCCTTAATGGCATTGCCACGCTCCTCGGCAGCAGCCTTCTGGGCAGCAATTTTGTGAGCCTGCTGCTTCAGGTTCTCTGCCAAAATCTTCTTAGCAGAAGGAGAAGCAATAACACCCTTTCCCTGGGGGATGAGGTAGTTACGGCCATAGCCAGACTTTACATTTACAATATCGTTCTTAAATCCCAGACCGATAATATCTTCTTTCAGTATAATTTCCATTCTTGCGTCCTCCTTTGTTTATTTCATCAAATCGGTTACGTAAGGCAGCAGTGCAATCTGACGTGCACGCTTAACGGCCTGAGCCACACGACGCTGATACTTCAGTGAAGTACCGGTGATGCGACGGGGCAGAATCTTACCCTGCTCGTTCAAGAACTTCTTCAGGAACTCGGGATCTTTGTAGTCGATATACTTGATACCGCTCTTCTTGAAACGGCAATACTTCTTCTTCTTGGTGTCAATAGAAGGAGCAGTCAAATAACGAATTTCACTCTGTTCTGCCATAGTTTAAGCCTCCTCTGATTTAGTTGCATACTTCTTACGACGCTTCTCTGCATACTCAACAGCATACTTCTCAAGCTTCACTGTTTGGAAACGGATTACCTTCTCGTCACGACGATAGGCAGTCTCAAGCGTCTTAATAACTGCTGGTTCAGCCTTGAACTCGATGAGGAAATAGAATCCTGAGTTCTTCTTCTCAATCTGATAAGCCAGCTTCTTCAAACCCCAAGCCTCTTCGCTCACAATCTCTGCACCATTATCTGCGAGGATCTTCTTGAACTTAGCGACCGTTTCCTTTGTCTGATCGTCAGACAAAACGGGAGTTAAAATGAAAACGGTTTCGTACTGATTCATAATACGTTTTTAATTGTTTATAAATGTTATTTTTGCAAATTGCGGTGCAAAGGTACACTTTTTTTTCTAATTACATGTCTTTAATAGTAATTATTTTGTAATTTTGCACTGATTTTTAACGATTTATAATGAATAAGCTTAGAAAAAACGCCGGAATAGCGCTGATTTTTATAGGAATAGTACTGATGGTGGTACTTCAAATAACACGCCTAACTTTCCTCAATTGGCTGCTATTAATCCCCCTTGTAATGATTGTAAGTGGTGTCGTCTGGCATGTTTGGCAAGAGAAAAAGGCCTTCCAATAGTTTCCTTGGAAGGCCTTTTTTATGTTTTAATATTATATCCTCAAGAATCTAATTTATCTCACATTCTGAGGCAATTCGAGCCACTTCACATAGCAGAAGTCCTGACGGTGAGGCAAATTGTTATTCTTAGGGTACATACGCACAGCACTCTTGTATTCACCAGCCTGCTGGGGGGCCAGCGTAGCTTCGAAAATAAAGTTATTGCCCTCACGGCGCACCATCTTCATTGGTTCGATAGAATAGACATGCTCTTCGCCATCCTTGTCAGTATAGACGTTGACCTTCTCTAGAGCCACAGCATCATCGAGTCCCTGTTCGTCGATGACATAACGGAGGGTGTACTTCTGTCCAGTTTCCAAACCGGTTGAAGGTATATCCCACTCCACGGATACGGCATTGATGCTGTCCCAACGCTCAGCTACTGTTTCCTTCCAGAGCGCGATTTCCTTGGCCAATTGGTTATTATTCTTAGAAATCTGCTTGAAGCGCAGTGCCTCTTTCACGTAGAACTTGTCATAGTAGTCGTCGAGCTGACGCTTCATGGTGTAGTGAGGCGCGATCTGTGCGATAGAGTTCTTAACAACCTTGATCCAGCCCTTAGAGATACCTTTCTTGTCCTTAGCGTAGTAGAGAGGTATAATCTCATTCTCGAGCAGCGAATAGATGGTTGCTGCATCGAGCTGATCCTGATAGCCCTGATTCTGATAGGTACGTTTCTCTGTGAGAGCCCATCCTGCACCTTCGCGATAACCTTCAAGCCACCAGCCGTCTTTGACACTGAGGTTAACTACACCGTTCATTTCAGCTTTCTCGCCCGATGTACCACTGGCTTCGAGTGGACGTGTTGGTGTGTTCATCCAGATATCTACGCCAGAAACGAGGCGGCGTGCCAACAAGAAGTCGTAGTCCTCAAGGAATATAATCTTACCTAAGAACTCGGGGCGCTGTGAAATCTCATAGATTCGCTTGATAAGTCCCTGACCGGCACCATCAGCGGGGTGTGCCTTACCTGCAAAGAGGAACTGCACGGGGTGCTCAGGATCGTTGACAATCTTTGACAGGCGATCCAGATCGGTAAAGAGCAAGTGAGCACGCTTGTAGGTGGCGAAGCGACGGCAGAAACCGATAATCAGTGCATTTGGATTGATACGATCCAAAAGGCTCAGTACGCGCGAAGGATCGCCCTGATTACGCAACCAGGTGTCGCTGAACTGTTCTTTGATATAATCTACCAGCTTGTTCTTCAGCGCCATACGTGTAGCCCAGATTTCTTCGTCGGGCACATTGTAGATAGCCTCCCAAATACTCTGGTTTGACTGATCGCTCATGAAGTTAGCATCGAAATACTTCGCATAAAGCTTGCGCCACTCTGTTGCCGCCCATGTTGGGAAATGCACACCGTTAGTCACGTAGCCCACGTGATTCTCTTCGGGATAATAACCCTTCCAAATGTCGGCAAACATCTGCTGCGATACCCATCCGTGCAACTTTGATACACCGTTGACCTCCTGACATGTGTTGCAAGCGAAGGTTGACATACAGAACTTCTCGTTGTGGTCGTCGGGGTTGGTGCGACCCATACCGATGAACTCATCCCAAGAGATGCCCAACTTCTGGGGGTAGCCACCCATATACTTGCCAAAAAGACCCTCATCGAAATAGTCGTGACCAGCAGGTACAGGTGTATGAACAGTATAAAGACCACTGGCACGAACTAACTCCAGTGCCTGGTTGAAGGTCAGTCCACTCTCGATATAGTCGCACAGACGCTGCAAGTTACAGAGTGCAGCGTGGCCTTCGTTACAATGGTAGATATCCTTAGTGATGCCCAGTTTCTTCAGCGTCAACACGCCACCAATACCTAGCAGAATCTCTTGCTTAAGACGGTTCTCCCAATCGCCACCATACAGAGAGTGAGTGATAGGACGATCGAACTCAGAGTTCAGTTCATTATCGGTGTCCAGCAGATAAAGCTTGATGCGTCCCACATTGACACGCCAGATGTAAGCATGAACAGTATAGTTCATATATGGCACATCGACAATCATTGGATTACCATTCTCGTCAAGTTGGCGTACGATGGGCAGCGAAGAGAAGTTCTGTGCCTCATAGTTAGCAATCTGCTGTCCATCCATAGAGAGCGACTGCGTAAAGTAGCCAAAACGGTACAGGAAACCGATGGCACACATATCCACATTCGAGTCAGAAGCCTCTTTCAGATAGTCGCCTGCCAGCATTCCAAGACCACCAGAATAAATTTTGAGTGCAGAGTGCATTCCATACTCCATCGAGAAATATGCAACAGAAGGACGATTTTTATCAGGCTCTACGTCAACATAAGCGCGATAGAGTTTGTAAACGTCCTTGATGCGCTTCATCAGCGCCTTGTCTTTCACAATTTCCTCCTTACGGGCAAAAGAAAGACGCTCAAGCAACATAACGGGATTGTGCTTCACATCGTGGTAGAGCGCAGGATCGAGGTCGCGAAACAGGTCGCGTGCTTCAAAATTCCAAACCCACCACAAGTTATGAGCAATCTCGTCGAGGCATTTCAATTCCTCAGGAAGACGTGATTTTACGGTAAGTTCTTTCCATTGAGGAACATTTGTGTAGTCTGCTTTAATTTTCATTGTCTTGAAATTTTATGTTTGACAATTATTGATTATTATTCTTATTTTTCGAGATACGTGCTTCTGCCTTTCTCAGGGCAATGTCGTAGGCCACATTATAGTATTTGATAAAGTTGCTCCATAAGGCCTTCTTTGACAGTTTCACTGCATTACTACGACAGGCATCAATCTCAGCTTGCGACATATTAGAGAAATCGGCCACAGTGTCTTTGATAATGTCGGCTACTTCCGAATAGTTATAATCCGTGCGATGTATCACCTTCACGCCGTCTTTCAACTCGCCATCATGACCAAAGGTTTTGTTGGCCCAAAGACCAAACCCAGCCAGATCAGTGGTGATACAGGGTACCTTGAAGGCGATGGCTTCGAGGGGTGTATAGCCCCAAGGCTCATAGTACGAGGGATAGATGCAGAGGTCATTTCCCAACATCACATCATAGTATGTAAGATTCATCACACCGTCGTGCCCATCCAAATAGCACGGCAGAAAGACAACCTTCACACTGTCTTCGCGACGATTATGCATATCGTAGTACTTCATCATGCTCAGCACATTGTCGTGGCCCATGTTGTGAAGCCAATGGGTAACTTGAGGCACCTCGAGGGCACTATCGTACTGCGCTTGTGGGTCAGCCAATCTTTCCTGCAAATCTTTGCGAGGCTCACCTACCCAACCGGGTACTTCGATAAAAGCCAGCACTTTCTTCTTCAAATCGCGGTCGCGCAACAGGCGGTTCATGGCTTCTACAAACACATCGATACCCTTGTTGCGAAACTCATAGCGACCACTCGTAGAAACAATGATGGTGTCGTCTGTCAATTGTTCGCCAAGCAGTGCATTGGCCACCTGCAACATGCGCTTGCGGGCTTCCTTGCGTTTCTTGTCGAAAACCGTGGAACGAGGCACAAAGCGATTGTCAAAACCATTAGGTAATACCACGTCAACAGGCTTATCAAGCAATTCCAGACATTCGTTGGCGGTAATATCACTCACGGTAGTAAAGCAGTCAACATGGTGTGCAGTCTGCTTTTCTATCGAATGTTTGCTCTGCATATTCAGCTCATAGGCCATCTGGTCGCCGTTATAGGCAAACAAATAGTCATACAAGGGCTTTTGGTTACCTGCAATTGAGCGTCCGATACTTGTGGCGTGAGTTGTAAAGATGGTGCCTATCTCTGGTACCTTATTATTAATATATAGAGCGCCAAGTCCGCACATCCATTCATTAGCATGATAGACTACATGACTCGTTGGGAACTGATCGCAGTGGTTTTGAAGATAATGATACATGCTCTCTACAACCAAAGCAGCTGCATAAGAGAACATAGAAGCTTCGTCATAGTCACCGTAAGCATGAAGAGAGTCTACTTGATAGTGTTCCCATAGCCAACCGTAGATTTCGTTTTTCTTTTCAAAATAAGGCGCAAAGTCTACCAATATTGCAATTGGCTCTCCGGGCACTATCCATCGGCCCACTCTAACAGAAAGTCCCTGATCCTTAGCCAGCCATTGCCATTCAGCAAAAAGCTTCCTATCCTCAAGGAAATAAGGACTTTCCTTCTCTTTCCATACATCAGGACCTATAAAAATAATTCTATCCTGAATAGTCTTCTGCAAAGTATTTGCTCGTGTAGAAAGCACGGTATAAATACCGCCTACTTTATTACAAACTTCCCAGCTTGACTCGAAGATAAAATCTGGAGTTAACTGTTTCTTTGTCATCTTAAAAATTTATATACGTGGGCAAAGATATTAATTATTTTTAAATAAAACAATTATTTCCAAAAAAAAATTCAATAATTATTTAATTTATTGATTTAATTAAGTACTTTTGTCGTTGATTGAATACACAAGAAAAATGGCAAAAAAAACAATAATTAGCTTTGTACTACTGCTTTTGACAGGGTCTTTTGCATGGGCTAATGAGCCTCAAAAGCCTTTTAAAGGCTATCTATATAATAGTGAGTATGATGTCTATATCCGCATGAACCTCTACGATCAAGACATCATTATCCCCGGACAGGAGCTTTTCGGGCAGCTGCCTGGTTATCTCTCCAAGAATGGCACAAGCTACTGCTGGCTATTTGTGACAGCAGACGTATCTAATCCCAAGAGCGCACAATTGCAAGTGAGCAACGACTATGGCAGCGAGGACTTTACCGCCAAGTTGACTCAAGAAGACGACAGCACCTACGTGTTGCAGCATTTGGGCGGCAGTGTCCTGAAAGTGCCTAAAAATGGGAAATGGCAGAAACTACCTAATACACTGAAATTTAAAAAGAAATAAAGAAAATGATATTTTACTTCTCTGGTACAGGAAACACACGATGGGCAGCACAAAAATTGGCAGAGGCTACCGGTGAACAGCTTCTGTTTGTGCCCGACGAGCTAAAAGGTTCATGCAACTATCACCTTGACGACTCCGAACGTATCGGTTTCTGCTTTCCCGTTCACGGGTGGCAGCCTCCACATATCATCAAGCAGTTCCTTCAGAAACTCACATTTAACACCCCGTCAAATAATATGAGCAAACATTATTGCTACGTGGTGGTAACCTGTGGAGACAGCGCTGGAGAAGCTATCAAGATGTTTAGCAACGAACTTATGGCAAAAGGCTTAAACATCAATTTTGCCATTTCACTAATTATGCCAGAGTCATATGTTTGCCTGCCATTCATGTACACCGACACGCCACAGCGGGAAGCTGAAAAGATTGCACAAGCTACTAAAGACCTCGATGCAGCTCTTGATATCATTCTCAATAAACAGAGTCATTTGTTCCTCATCAAGAAGGGGCCCATTCCTTGGTTCTTTAGTCATGTGGTCGGTGCCTATTTTAATAAAAAAATGATTAGTGACAAGAAATTCTCTGTTGACGAGGATTTATGCATTCATTGTGGCAAATGCAGTAAGGTCTGTCCAACAGGTGACATCGTGATAACAAATGGGCTTCCTGAATGGAAACACGACAACAGTTGTACTAATTGTCTGAATTGCTATCATCATTGTCCAAAGCACGCCATCAACTATGGTCGGATTACTAAAAAACGCGGGCAATACTACTTTGGGCACAGGACTGCTACTTCAGGCGAATAAGTCGGAAGCCGCAGACCTGTTTTCTCTTGGTCAAATATTGACGAAGACTAGTAGGCTCAACAACCACCTTCTTATGGATAGACGATGCATCGAGGAAACAGAGCACTCCATTCTTCCATATAGCAAACCCTAGGTGGGCAATGTCCAACCCATTTTTGGTACTAACAGTAGCAATCACGTCGCCATCGTGCACGATTTCACGCATCAGTTTATTATTGACCACGTTGCGCGTAGGAATAAAACGACACTGTTTACCCGTTAGTTTTTGTTCTTGTTGCTTGATGACGTCGCTGAAGTCTGGATTCTCTCGCAGCGCACGATAAGAGCCAGGATGGGTTGACATCCAATGAACGCTCACCGTTTGTAGTCCAGAAAACAAGCTAGTCGGCTTCTGAATCTCAGTCACGTATCCCATAGACTCATTGTCAATAATCCAATCTGAGAAATAGTGCAAACGACTTGGATATGCATTAATCACACCTTTTCGATAGCGAAGTTGCATTAGCTGGTGTTTAAAATCAGAAAAGCATCTCTCCCCTCTTCTGCTACACATCGTCAGTGCCAGCACATTCTCGACAAAGGTCGTACAATCAACCTCTCGGGTGTTGACAACAAGTGTTTCCTCACGATTGATTTCCAATGTATGAGCCACATATGGACGTCCGATAAATTGCTTAGCAAACCACAAAACATCAGTATGTCCGCTAGCTAGCAAACGCTCTACAAAAATGCTATCCACTTCCTTATCGTTTGCCGCATTTATGCAGATAGGCATCAATGATAATACAATAAAAACCAAAAGTTTATTCATCATTACTTCTTGTATTTCTTCTTTAATCCAAAATTATAGCCAACATACAAATTCATCGAACCAAATATGTTGTTTGTTGCGAAACGAGGCTTACGATAGTTGTAAGAATTCAGAATAATATTCATTCCTGCAAACCAACGCATATTATTATAAACCAAACCAAAACGCCCCACGCCATCGACATTTACGTTCTTGAAGTCAAAACCATTATCACGACCTTCTTTGTTGTCTGCCACAGAATATTTGTAGGCAAGAGCAGCCTGTAGACTAGCTGCCAAGAGCCAGGATTTTGCAAATACCCAGTTGTAGGCGTAACCACCAGACACTTTCATATCGTGATATCTCACATCATCAATCATCAGTCCTTCGTCGAGTTTAAACGCAGAAGAACTCAATTTGTCATTGACAAGATTCTGCAAACTTTTATAATTAAGAGAGAGAGAATTCTGCGTATATCCTATGCCAGCCATCCATGAGCCACAACTTATCTTTTGAATGGTACTCTGGCTAAACGCGGCCGGATAAGAGAAATGTCCATGATTGAATATATAATAGATATTAAATCCCGTAATGCCGGCTTTAACACCAGAAAAGGGCACATTTTCCAACGGTTTAGTGTCTAAACCACTTCCCAGCGACACATTGCGCAACTTATAGTTGTTTCCCGTACGTCGATAAAACAAGTCGATTCCAATCTGAGAACTATATATGCTGAGAGTAAACTCGTCTTTCAAGTTCTTTGCATTCACATCTTTCAGTTCAAACGTGTATCCCGCAAAAAACCACTTCCAGCCGAAATAAGGACCTAACTTCATATTCATGTCGGGAGCAAACGTAAACTCCTGTAGGTTCTGTCCACGACTGCGAAGCATATACAGATCGTAGGTATGCGTGGCCTGCAGCATAGCGGTGAATACATAATGCTGCGGTTCAATATAGGCCGTATCTAATCGGTCAAAACCACGAATGATGCGTCGCAAGAGACTCATCTTACGAGGACGATTCTCTAGATCAGCAGAAGCATCAGAATCTATCGATACCGTAGAATTTAAATCAGATATTGAATTTAAATAGGATATAGTGGAATCGGCACGAACATCACAATCCTGCCCCAGCGCAGCTGTGGAGAAACAGGAAATGAGCCCTAATGCCAAATATCTACAGAAATCCATCCCAACTTATATCTTACCTAATATACGATCCATTGCCCAATTGGTAGGTGTGGCCGACACACTGGTACACTGACAAACAGAAAGACCTTGAAGATGCTCTATCACGTTTTTAATGAGTGGATATTGCACATAGGGAGGATTCTCGACAGCAATCTGCTGGCGTCCCTCGCTAGTATGAAGTGTGATGGGTTCATAGCTAAATACAGAGAAACTGAGCGACCCTTGTTCGCCGATAACCAAGATGCGATCTTCTTTAGCTGATTCGTGTCCCACAAAACACCATGACCCGCTGCCGGGCAATCCGTTCTCAAACTTAAAAACAGCACTTACAGAGTCTTCTGCCGAATAAAGATTTCCTCTATTTGCACAAATGCCACGAGCCTCAAGAATGACGCCAAACATGTGTTGCAGTAAGTCGAGCTGATGTGGTGCCAAATCATAAAAATAGCCACCACCTGCAATATCTGGCTGAAGTCGCCATGGCAGGTTTTCCGGATGAGCGTAATCCAAATCGCGTGGAGGCACAGCAAAGCGTACCTGCACATTGATAATTTTTCCGATAATACCCTGATCGATAATATCTTTCACACGCTGAAAATATGGAAGATAACGTCTATAGAAAGCCACAAAACACGGAACGCCAGTTTGCTCGCTAATGCGATTAATACGAGCACAATCATCATAACTGGCTGCCAGTGGCTTTTCGATATAAACGGGCTTACCGGCTTTCATCGACATGATGGCAAAGGTTGCATGACTGGAAGGAGGTGTTGCCACATAGACGGCATTCACCTCGGGATCGTCAATCAGCTCTTGTGCATCGTCATACCATTTCTTGATGCCGTGTCGCTGTGCATAGGATTTTGCTTTATCAAGGCTGCGACTCATCACCGCCTCCACCTGTGAACCGGCAACCTCGCTAAATGCAGGACCGCTTTTTTTCTCGGTCACTTCACCACACCCAATAAATCCCCACTTTAATATCTTCATAAATTGTATTAATTTTCAAATTAAATCATGCAAAGTTACAAAAAAAGTCTGTACCTTTGCAATAAATAATGAAATAATTACAGATTTTATGATTGAAAATACTTCAACAGTAGTAAAATCACGCGGTCCTATAAAAGCGCTTAGGGACGGCAACAAACTTTATATGGACAATTTCACAAGACTGTTGAAAAGGTCTTGGACGACAACACTTATTTACGCAATCGTTGCAGGAATCTATACAACTGTATTGGCCAACAACACAGGATTCTTCGCACAATGTATCTTATCGCTGTTGCTTTTCATTATGATAACGGCTATGCTTTCGCAGGGGTTTGCCACCTTAAAAGAACATCAGGAAAATGGAGCCATATTGCCAGCTAAGCATTGGTATGGTACATTTCATTTAAAACTGTTTGTCAGAATCCTCAAATTCAACCTCAGCATGTTGTTGCCCTTTGTGGTTATCATCGCGCTTGCGGTCTGTATGTTTTACCTATCCACACCTATGGGGTTGATACCTGCTGTGATCATCGCCAGCATCACCGCATTCATTCTTTCGCTATTCACCTTGCCATTAATCTATGGTGAGTATCAATACGTACTTAACAAGCAAACAAAACTATCAACAGCATATGGAAAGTCTTACACCAAGGGGCTTCACCATCTGCCCAGCATTTTAGGCACCTTCTTACTGTGTGTCATCTGCATCTTCATCATCACCCAGTTCTTGCAGTTGCCAAGAACAATTCTCATCGTTGCCAATATAATAGCGCGTAGAGATTTGGCGATGGGCGACGCTGTTGTCTTGCCCGACTATATGATATGGCTCGAACCTATTTTATTCTCAATTTCGGGATTCATACAGGGCTATCTGTTTCTATTTATGGTATATCCATTTTATTATTTATATATCAGCATTAATAACAAATAATAGACTTAACGATGAAAAAAATATTATTTATTGATCGTGACGGAACACTTGTAGAAGAACCATTCGACGAACAGGTTGACGCACTAGATAAAATCACATTCAAACCAGGCGTTTTCAGATGGTTAGGTTTTTTGAAAGAGAGGACTGACTTTCTCTTTGTAATGGTCAGCAATCAGGATGGTCTCGGCACCAAATCCTTTCCCGAAGACACCTTCTGGCCTGCGCATAACTTCATACTCAACACGCTGAAAGGCGAAGGCATTGAGTTCGATGACATTCTGATTGACTCCCACTTCCCCGAGGACAATGCTCCCACAAGAAAGCCCGAGATTGGACTCGTAAAAAAATATATAGAATCAGGTGAATATGACATAGCCAATAGCTATGTGATTGGCGATAGAGAGACCGATGCGCAGTTTGCACGCAACATTGGTTGCAAGTCACTTATTCTAACTGATCATATGACTTGGAAACAAATAGCAGAAAACATATTTGACGGAGAGCGCATTGCCAGTGTCAAGAGAGTCACCAAAGAGACCGATATAGACGTCAGTGTGGCGCTCGACGGAACAGGAAAATGCGACATCAATACAGGTCTTGGCTTCTTTGACCACATGCTGGAACAGATCGGCAAACACGGAATGATTGACCTGAAAATACGTTGTAATGGTGACCTGAACGTTGACGAACATCACACCATCGAAGACACCGCTCTGGCTCTGGGACAATGCATCCACAACGCCCTAGGCACAAAAAGAGGAATTGAGCGCTATGGCTTTGCCCTGCCTATGGACGACTGCAATGCCCATGTGTGTCTCGACTTTGGAGGTCGTCCCTGGCTGGTTTGGGAAGCAGAGTTCAAACGCGAGAAGATCGGAGACATGCCTACCGAGATGTTCTTCCATTTCTTCAAGAGCCTCTCGGATGCCGCTCATATGAATCTGTATATTCATGCAGAGGGCACCAATGAGCATCACAAGATTGAAGGCATCTTCAAAGCATTGGCCAGAGCGCTACGACAGGCCGTAAGGAGAGATATCTACAATTATCAGCTTCCATCAACGAAGGGCATGTTGTAGTCGGCCAATTGTTAATTTTACAATAAAAGCTTGGAGGTTTCAAATATAATTCGTATCTTTGGCGTGAAAATCAATAAATCACGACTATGGCAAACAAAAGAACTTTAAAACGCGCAATCAACATGATCTGCGAAGAAATCTTTGCAGAGGCTATTGCTGCTTCACTTTACGGAAATCAAGTAAACGACGATAATGCTGAGGGGCTGCTATATGCCATCATCAAGATGCAAAGCGACTTTGTAAGTCGTATTTCTCACCCCGAGCCAGGATTAACGCCCAAGGCCTATTACAAAAAACTTAGAGAGGATTTTACATCGCAAGCAAGCGAGATTATTGATCAAATTAATAATCTCTAAAGAAACAGAACACAGAATATTTCAATGTTAAAACGATTTTGTAATTGGTTACTTTGCCAAAAGCTAGGATGGACCATCGAAGTAACCGAGGAACACCCCAAGAAGTTTATCATTTGCTTGGCACCTCACACTAGCAACTGGGACTTCTTCTACGGACAGCTATATAATAAAGCGATAGGTTTGAATAGCAATTTCATGATGAAGAAAGAATGGTTCTTTTGGCCATTAGGATCGCTATTCAAGAAGATGGGAGGCATCCCTGTTTACAGACAAAAGCACACCAGTATGACTGACTCTATTGCCGAGTCAGCTAAAGCTGCTGACTCTTTCCGACTTTGCATCACGCCCGAGGGTACTCGCTCTCGTGTGGAAGAATGGAAGAAAGGATTCTATTTCATCGCTCTAAAGGCAGGCATCCCCATTCTTCTTTATGGATTAGACTATGAGAAGAAGGTCATCAGATGCACTAAGACCATCATCCCTTCAGGAGACCTAGAGAAGGACATGCGGGAAATCAAACTATACTTCAAGGATTTCAAAGGAAAGAATCCGGAAAACTTTACTATCGGCAATGTATAAACGAGTTCTTATAGCACTCTGCACCATCATATCATTACCCATAGCTGCGCAGACATCATGGAAAAAGATCCATCATGAAGGCGAGCCATGGGTAAAAAACATTTCAAGGCCACATATTGCCGAAAAAGGATTAGAAGGCCATCATCTTTCAGTATGGGCTAGCCACGGACGATACTTCGACAGCAATGAAGGCAAATGGAGATGGCAGCGCCCTTCGTTGTTTTGCACCAACGAGGACCTTTTCACACAAACCATTGTAGTACCCTACCTCATCCCAATGCTTGAGAATGCCGGTGCTGTGGTGTTTACACCACGCGAACGCGACTGGCAGAAGAATGAGGTAATTGTGGACAACGACGACCATACATCTATGGTGGCCTATCGCGAGAAGAATCTCAAAGAAAGTTGGACTGAGGCTCCCGAGCGTGGTTTTGCACAACATGCTGGTGCCTACAGAGACAACGAGAATCCTTTCGTTGCAGGTACTGCGCGAATGGCTAAGACGACGCACAACAGGAATAATCAAAGTGTAGTATATTACACGCCTCAGATTCCTGAAGATGGACAATATGCCGTTTACATCAGCTATCAGACAGTACCAGAGAGTGTTGACGATGCCTGCTATCTTGTTTGTCACAAAGGCCAAACCACTGAGTTCAGGGTGAATCAACAGATGGGTGGAAGCACGTGGGTTTATCTGGGTACCTTCGAATTTGAAAAAGGTAATAGCGAACGCAATCATATTGCTGTAACCAACTTAAGCCGCCACAAAGGTGTGGTTACTACAGATGCCGTCAGATTTGGTGGCGGCATGGGCAATATTCAGCGCGGCAATCAGGTCAGTGGTCTTCCCAGGTGTTTAGAAGGTGCACGTTACTATGCTCAGTGGGCTGGTATGCCCTATCGGGTGTATAGCACACGACAAGGCAGCAACGACTATGCTGACGACATTAATACACGCTCGCTGACCACCAACCTGCTGGCCGGTGGATCATGCTACGCCCCCGACTCTGCAGGCAGAAAAGTACCTATTGAATTGTCTTTGGCCGTCCATAGTGATGCCGGCCACACATCCAATGGATTAGGAATATATGGTACACTCAGCATCTGTACCACGCATCACGGTGACAGTCTTTTGGCAACAGGTATGAGTAGAACAGCTTCCTACGAGTTGGCGTCAGCCTTGCTCAACAACACCACAGAAGATCTGCAATACCGCTACGGCCAGTGGTCTAAGCGCAAACTCTATGACAGGAACTACTCAGAGACACGTTTACCGATTGTCCCAAGTTCCATTATTGAGACTCTATCGCATCAGAATTTTGGCGATATGAGATATGGGCATGATCCTGATTTCAAGTTTGCGCTTGCTCGTTCTATCTATAAAACCATCCTTAAGTACGTCACTTCGCATCATGCAAGCGACTATATCGTGGAGCCTCTTGCTCCCGACAATTTCCATATTGAATTTACCAACAAAGCGGGCGAAGTACGAATTAGCTGGCAAGGCATCATCGACGGACAAGAACCAAGTTCAAAACCTACTGGCTATATCCTTTACATAGCACAAGAGAACAACGGTTTTGACAATGGAACACCACTAAAAGGTACATCATGCACGGTGCGATTGACGCCAGGCATCTTGTATCATTTTAAAGTTGTAGCGACAAACGAGGGTGGATGTAGTTTCCCCACTGAGACACTTTCTGCCATATATCAAAAAGATGCCACCTACAAGGCACTTATAGTCAATGGCTTTCATCGTCTGTCCTCACCAGCCATCAGTAGCACGGGTCTGGGTTTTGATATGGAGTTAGACCCTGGCATCACTTATGGGAAAACGGCCGGATGGTTGGGACGTCAGAGAGTGTTCGATCCTGACAAGATTGGTATTGAAGACTCTACAGGACTCGGTTTCAGCGGTGAAGAACTGGCCGGACAGATTATTGCAGGAAACGATTTCAACTACGTCTGCACTCATGCTGAGGCACTGAGACATGACGGTAGATTCAATATTGTCAGTTGCTCATCACAAGCCGTAGAAAACGGTAGCGTGAAGCTGGATCAATATCAGGTTGTGGACCTGGTGCTTGGACTTGAGAAGGACGATGGACACAGTCTGGTATATTACAAGACACTGCGTCCAACGATGCAGTCTGCTCTGAGAAAGTACACCTATCACGGCGGAAACCTCTTGGTAAGTGGTGCTTTCGTGGGTAGTGACCAAGCCACAGACGATGAGAAGTTGCTACTTTCACAACTGCTGAAATGCGAGGCTTCTGGGGTCAAAACATCTTCGGCTGCAGTGCGTGGTTTAGGACTTCATTTCGATTTCTATAAGTCTCTCAACGAACTTCACTATGCAGCTCCGCATACTGATGTGCTACAGCCCACTTCTTCCATGTCTTTTCCCGCTATGGTTTACGAGCACGATGAGTCGAGCGCTGCCGTGGCCTATAATGGTCCCGACTACCACGCATTCACCATGGGATTCCCCTTTGAGTGCATCACAGATCCATTGGTTCGTGCAAGAATAATGAAAGGAATTATGTCTTTTCTCATCAAATAAATCTATGATTATGAACAAAATACAAGCTAACGCTTCTGGTACAAGAAGTATTGAGGTGACCGAACAGCATTTGGCCACAATAGAACAGTATCAATTATTGCGTGACCTCATTGATTCTAATGGTTACGTTGATGAACAGGTCCTGGACAAGTTGCGACTCAACATTCGTTCACTCCTCGAATCAAGTGCCGGTGAAGATAGCAAAGCGCTACTCGACTTATGCCTGGATGTGATTTATCATCCCAACATGAAAGCCATAGGATTGCAGAATCTGCTCAACCTATATATAGATTGGAAAAAGAAACAAGTGAATGAGCCTACAGCTGACTGATTTTCTGCCTACTACCAAAAAAGAACTGGAGCTAAGAGGATGGGATGAAGTGGACGTCATCTTGTTCTCTGGTGATGCTTATGTAGATCACCCTTCGTTCGGAGCTGCTGTGATTGGGCGTACACTCGAAGCTGCTGGTTATAAAGTTGCCATTGTGCCACAACCCGACTGGCATGGTGATTATCGCGACTTCAAGAAACTGGGACGCCCTCGCTTATTCTTTGGTATATCGCCTGGTTGCATGGACTCTATGGTCAACAAATATACCGCAGCCAGACGACTCAGATCTGAAGATGCCTACTCGCCTGACGGACGTCACGACATGCGTCCAGAGTATCCAACTATCGTCTATTCAAAGATCCTGAAGGAGATCTATCCAGACGTTCCCGTGGTTCTTGGTGGCATCGAAGCCTCGCTTCGTCGTCTCACCCACTACGACTACTGGCAGGATTCGCTACGCAAGTGCATTCTGTGCGACTCTGGTGGTGACATTATTATATATGGTATGGGTGAGAAGCCCATCGTTGAACTAGCACAACGATTAGAACAGGGACAAAGCATTCAGGACATCAAAGACATACCTCAGACCGTATATCTAACAGATAAGCAGCATATAGAAGGAGGTGTACAGGACTCGGACATCATACTGAACTCGCACGAGGAATGTTTGAGAAACAAACGTGCCGAAGCAGAAAACTACAAGCACATCGAAGAGCAGTCAAACATGATGCATGCTCAACGTCTGATTCAGCAGGTGGGCAACAAATACGTTGTGGTTAATCCGCCCTATCCGCCCATGACCACGGGCGAGATAGATGCGTCTTTCGACCTTCCTTACACGCGTCAGCCCCATCCTAAGTACAAAGGAAAGCGTATTCCAGCCTTCGAGATGATTAAGTTCAGCGTCAACATTCATCGTGGATGTTTCGGTGGCTGCGCCTTCTGCACCATATCGGCTCATCAAGGAAAGTTTATAGCCTGCCGTTCAAAAGAGAGCATTCTGAAAGAAGTGAAACAGGTTTGTCAACAACCCGACTTCAAAGGCTATCTCAGCGATTTAGGTGGCCCCTCGGCCAATATGTACGGAATGCATGGACGAAACATCAAGGCTTGTGAGAAATGCAAGCGTCCCAGCTGCATTCATCCGCAGATATGCCCCAACCTGGACACCAATCATTCAAAACTGATTGACATATACAAGTCTGTAGATGCCCTGCCTGGAATCAAGAAAAGCTTCATAGGCAGTGGCGTTCGCTACGACTTGCTGCTGCACAGAAGTAAGGATGAAGAAGCCAACCGATCAACTCAGGAGTACACACGTGAATTGATTTGCAATCATGTGAGCGGACGTCTGAAAGTGGCTCCAGAACACACCAGCGACCGGGTGCTCTATCTCATGCGCAAACCATCATTCCGCCAGTTTGAAGACTTTAAGCGCATCTTCGACAGGATCAATAAAGAAGGCAACCTCCGCCAGCAGATCATCCCTTATTTCATTAGTTCTCATCCTGGTTGTCACGAGGAAGACATGGCTGAACTTGCTGTTCTCACCAAGAAACTTGATTTTCAGTTGGAACAAGTGCAAGACTTTACCCCTACGCCCATGACCATAGCCACAGAGACTTGGTACACGGGATACGATCCATACACGTTGGAACCTGTATTCTCGGCAAAGACACCTAAGGAGAAAATGGCACAACGTCAATACTTCTTTTGGTACAAGCCTGAGGAGCGTAGAGGCATTGAGCAAAGTCTGAGACGAATAGGTCGCACAGACCTCATTGCCAAGTTGTTCCCCAACACTGGAGGTTACAAGCCGGCAACCTATCATGACTTCAACAGAACCACATCAACTTATCATGACAATAACAGAACAGGCCATCGTAGCGAAAAACCCAAAGAAGAAAAGCGAGGACGGCATCGTCGTAACAGATGATTTTGTAGCCGTTATCGATGGCTCTACCTCGAAGACCACACGACGCTATAGTCTTTTCAACTCCAACGGACGCTATGCCATGAAGCTGATTGCCAGCTATATTGGCAAGATGAAGAAAGACTGTAGCTGTCATGAGTTTTGTCTGGGCGTGTCACATTTTCTGTTCAAGCACTACAAGAAATCTGAGGTGGACCGTCTCATAGAGCATCCAGAAGAAAGACTGACGGCAAGCGTCATCATTTACAGTCGGCTTCGACGTGAAATATGGATGGTGGGCGACTGCCAGTGTCTGGTAAACGGCACGTTCTACGACAATCCCAAGCCATACGAGCAAGAACTTGCCGAGCAGAGAGCACAAATCATCAAGACGAGCGAAAAGTCCCATGCCGACTTCCTTCGCGAAGATACGGCAAGACAACAAATCATCCCACACATGCTCCAGACGATGAAGAATCAGAACATCACCTATGCTGTGGTCGATGGTTTCCGCATTCCCGAAGACAAAGTCAGAATCATCACTCTCGACTTTACCCCATGGGAGATTGTGCTGGCCTCGGATGGCTATCCGTTTCTCTGCCCCACCCTGGAAGAATCAGAAGCCAAGCTGGCAAAACAGAAAGAAACAGACCCGCTAAACATTGGTGAATTCAAGGCCACAAAAGCATTCATGGAGGGCAACAACTCCTTTGACGATCGCTCATACATCAGATTTAGTGTGTAAAATTTGGCTGTTTCATAAAATATTGTTACCTTTGCACCCGCAAAATCTGGTAGTATGCCATTGATTGCAATGATGGTTCCGTAGCTCAGCTGGATAGAGCAACAGCCTTCTAAGCTGTGGGTCTTGGGTTCGAGTCCCAACGGAATCACGAAAAAGAGAGACATTTATTGTCTCTCTTTTTCGTTTAATCTGTTTTCTTATTTCTGGCACACACGAGCATTGTCTGTAACCTCACCACCTCCGAAATGCATAAACTGGCTGGGTCACTTCATCCTCATCTCCCACCCTCGCAACACGGCGAAGGTGTCTAGTGTGGCGTCAGCCCCATTCTCCTGCATCGCCATCGCGAGACCTAAAGCTATCCATCGCCCAGGTTTGTCGCTGGGAATGCCCAGCGGCTCGTTGGCGTCGATGCCCGTCAGTCGGCTCACGTTGGCGATATACGCCTCCGTATTGTTCTCGCCTGGCGGTGCCCACCGCCTGATAATGTTTCGGATGGTAAACAACCGATATGTGTGGTAGTACGTGCGTGTGAGCAGCACGAAGGCTGCGCGCCAGCCATACGCCATTGTTTCAAACTGACAGAACGCAGTGTCTGTCTGCTGGGCTCTCAAGCCCTGCCACTTGTCCTTAGAACGACGAATGTTCAAAGGGTTATTATTTCTGATTCCTCTTGGTAAACTCATTTTGTTTAATGTTTATTGGTTATTGTCCTCCTACCGAATGAAGCCTGCTTCGCAGGGAAGGTATAGCTCGACGGCCGATAGGGAAAGTCAAATTTTTCAACCTGTGCGGTTGTTTTCTTAGCTTGAACCTTGCGCAGCCACTCCCCTCCCATGTAGGGGAGGGGTTGGGGGTGGGGTCAGTGTTGTTCTAACTGCCAATGGAGATACAGACCCCACCCCTGCCCCTCCCCTTCTTGCGTCCCTTCGGTAGCAAGCGAGCAGAGCTCGAGCGGAAGGGAGGGGAGCTTGTGAGCTTAGCCTGCTTCGATAGTGCGGAAGGTTAGCCTACTTCGCAGGGAAGGTATAGCTCGACGGCCGACAGCTTTTTAGCCTGCTTCGCAGGGAAATTTTTCAAAATTAAAAACAAAATTATTCATTTTTATTTCTTCCTCGCAAGTAGAAAAAAAATAATCCTGTTTAATTTTGAATCAAATTTTATATAATTTCCCGCCGTAGGCGGCTCAAAGAAGGGGGTTCTTTTCTTCTTGCTGGGCTCTCAAGCCCTGCCACTTATCCTTAGAACGACGGATGTTCAAAGGATTATTATTTCTGATTCCTCTTGGTAACATATTCTTCAATTTTTCCGCTCGGCTTCGCCGCTTGGCTCTGCCAAGAATTCTTCAATTTTTCAATCTTTCCGCTTGGCTCTGCCAAGAATTCTTCAATTTTTCAATTTTTCAATTTTTCCGCTCGGCTTCGCCGCTTGGCTCTGCCAAGAATTTTTCAATTCTTCAATTTTTCAATTCTTCAATTCTTCAATTCTTCACCTAACTCATGATTTCCTTGACGACCTTCTTGTATTTACCCTGCTTCACGCGCTCCACAAAGCCATGCTTGAGCCAACGCTGACATTGCTGATTGGCAGCATTACTCTCTACATCAAGTATCGTCATCACATCCTTGCTGGTGAACGTCTCCGGCAAATCCCTGTAGGCATCGGCATTCTTCGTATTCCTGCGTCGTGGCACAAACTCGCGGGCAGCGTTGTCCCATGAGTCCTGCAGCATCTGTCCGAAGAAATGGTCCTGGAAATATATCACGGCATCATAGATGAGCGTGGAGAACCTCAGGTCGTCGTCGCTGATGTCTAGCTGTCCCGTCTTCTTATACTGCTCATACTGTCTAGCAATGATGCGGGGCACGGTGAGCCAGGTGGCATAGAACACGGCACGTTTTCTCAGGTAGTCCAGCACGTGGTCATCGGCAGCCTCTGCCTCCTGTGCCGATAGCTCGCAGAGCTCATACACATGGTCGGTGAGTCGTTCCAGAGGCAGTTCGCCATGTAGCTGTTCGAAGCGGAAGCCCCATTGCTTCAGCGCCTCGTTAGCCTGCCAGTCCACCATCTTTTTCTTCACCATCTGATAGCGCGCCACCTCCATTTGGAAGATTGCCACACGCGAGCAAAGACCATCGTTGATGTTACGCATGGTAAACTTCTTGTAGAGCGATATCTGGGTGCCCGTGGTGACGCTGTTCCAATACACAGGCAGGATGTCGTTGATCGAGTCGCCATTGGCATAGTCCACACCACTAAGCTCGTTGTGGAAGGCCTTCAGCTCCAGGTCGTGCTTGCCTATCCATGCCCCTCCGCTCTGTGCCGAGATGGAAGAGTCGAGCTCTGAGTCAAACATATAAAGATGCATGGGCAGCACCTCGCCATCCACCACCTCCTTGGCCCTCTTCAGGCGTCGGAAGAAGATGTTGTTAGAAGTCTTCGTGGGCAGGTAGCGAATCATGCCCTCGGGCTCCACCAGTGCGTCCTGTTTCTGCGCCTTCGAGCTGGTACCACGCTTCTTCTGTTCCTGCTTGTAGCGCGTCTCCTGCGCACGCACCTCCTCGTCCTGCGCCCTCATGGCACACATAATCTGGTCGTCCAGGTCCTTGGCAAAGCTCTTTCCGCTGGCAGGGTCACCAATAATCAATACCTGCGGATTCATTCTCTGCCGCGCCCCGTTGAAGTGCTTATACCAGCAGCGCGTCATCAGCGTACAGTACATGGCACCCGAGGCCATCACCGCCCCCAGCCAGTTGTGTCTGCTCACTCCCTTACAGGCTTCCGCATAAGGGGTGCAAAGGAGAGGTTCCAGCCTCGCAGCGAACTGTTCGTAAGGCACTTCAACTGCTCCCACAGGCTTTGCAGCTGCATCGGGCTTGCCTGCATGAATACCCACACTCTCAAGCACCCCTTGCATCCTCTTGGGGATGTCCTTGTATAGCTTTCGCTCACAAGCCGTATGAGCAATGTCGGTGACTTCCTTGTCGCCTCGTTCGCGGATGACGTCCTGCACAAATCCACACAGTCTAAGCACCCTGTCGACCATTTCAGGCTGGTTGTCGCAGATATACCTAAGGTCGAGAGCCAGCTGCAACATTGTTCGGTGGCGATCTCCCGAGGCAGGGGCTCCACCTTGCGCGGCCTGCCACGCTTCACAGATTTCTTTGTATTCAACGCCATGATAGAGGTCTCCTCCTTCCGACTGAAGGCGGTTGTCTGATTCTTTTCGTGTTTCATCTTCTTTAGTTTTCTCTTTTATTTCTTCGAAACTGTGTGTTTTCTTTGTAGGCTCTGTATGACCACTACGATAAGCCTCGCTAAAGGTTTTGTCAAACGCCTCATTATAATAGTTCAGGAGTTCCTGCTCATCAAGAAAATACACATCCTCTCGCATGGGCGCATAAGAGATTCTCGATGCATCTATGCAACTGGCATCAGCCTTCACGCCCAGCGCCTGTGCCAGCTCTATCTGGTTGTCGGCAATGTTGCCTACCTCCACCCTAGCCTTACACACCAGTCTGAGTCCCTTTCCCGACGAGGTCTTATGTGCCATCACCACATCCCACGGGAAGCCTTCCACCTGTGTACGTTCAAAGATCTCATGCGGGTTGTCCACATGGTCCACGTCAAACATAAACAGTCCGCTCAGGTGAATGCCAGCCAGCACCCTGCGCTTCATCTTGCGCGAGGGGTCTTTCTTCAGCGGGGTCTCGTCAAAGTCGCGAGCCCCGAATATCAGGGGTGGCAAGCTCTCCTTCAGTGCCGTGGCCCATCGTGCCAGCTTCTCCTCTCCAGTCAGCGCCAAGAAAGCCTCTCCCGTTTTCTTCTTCCCAGCCTCTTTCAGGCAGAACTTCTGAAAGTCCGAGTCCTTTGCCCATTGCTCGATGGCTCCTGGCTGTCTGACGCTGCGTATCGTCCTTATCTTCCACCTCACCCTTGGCGAGTCTAGCACCTCGTTGAGCTTTTCCAAAGTGCCTGGCACCGCTGGGGAAACATATTGATTATCTTGTATGCAAAACATAATTATTCTTTTCTACATTAACAAAATTCGATGATTTCCCTATCTATCAGCACATCCTTTGCCTGCTGGTTTCCTCTATCCATCTGTGCCATGATGCGTGGCGAACCCAGTCGCTTCTGGAACGCCTCGCGCCGTATGATGAGCGTCTTCGTCTCCTTCAGCCATCCGTTCTCCAGCTCCGCAATGGTCTTGTAGCTCGGCACATAGCCCGTTGTTCTCGACTTCCTTGCGTAGGCGGTGAAAGCCTTTTCGCCAGTCTTTTCGTCAAAGTGCAGCGAACCCTGCACATACTCGCCCTTCTTCATGCGGGCAATAACACTATCGTTCAGTTTGATTTTAATGATAACTTCCATTTTTTTTTGAGTTGATTTTAAGCGAGAAGAAGTTTCGGATTCCTTGGCCATTTACTCGAGAATATCCTCCTCACTTCAACTCAAAGGTTTGTTGTTTTAAAAGCCTGCTTCGCAGGGAAGCTATAGCTCGACGGCCGACAGGGGAAGTCAAATTTTTCAACCTGTGCGGTTGTTTCCTTAGCTTGAACCTTGCGCAGCCCCTCCCCTCCCATGTAGGGGAGGGGTCGGGGGTGGGGTCAGTATTGTTCTAACTGCCAATGGAGTTACAGACCCCACCCCTGCCCCTCCCCTTGAAGGGAGGGGAGCTTATGAGCTTAGCCTGCTTCGCAGGGAAATTTTTCAAAATTCGATTCAAAATTAAACATGATTATATATCCCTTCGGCTTGTGTCAGACAAGAAAAAAATAAAAATGAAAAATTTTGTTTTCAATTTTATATAATTTCCCGCCGTAGGCGGCCCCAATCGCGGAAGTTTTAGCCTGCTTCGCAGGGAAATTATTCAAAATTCAATTCAGAATTAAAACAAGATATTTAACTTTCCCTGTCGGCCGTCGAGCTATACCTTCCCGCCGTAGGCGGATCGATAATCTAAAGTGCTTGCAGGTCAGTGATATAAAACATGTTTTCGTGGCGCTCCTGGTTCTCACCCCATGTGCGATGCTTCCAATACCCCTTCACCACGTAAGGCTGATTCTGAAAATACTCCGTGTCACGGTTCTTCGATGCCAGGTCGCCCGTCATCTCCCCGTAGAAAGTGTCACCACCATGTTTCATCACCACACCACGACTACGATAATACTCCGGCGTGCCGTCCTGTCGTGTGTACTGGCGCTCAGCGTATGCGCCCACCGCTTGAATCAATACAAGTTTTTCCATTTTTGTTGTTTTTTAGTTGTTGAACTTCTTGGCATTTCTGCCTTTTCCTATGATTAAAATTCTGATGTACTCCTGCCCCTTCTCAGTCCAGACAGGGAAGCGTGTCTCAACGAGGTTGCCCCGCTTGTTGTACCGGAAGTGACTCCGAGTCTTAGCATATCCAAGCCCCGCATAACGTTTGCCGAGCTTCAGTTCGTAAGTTGTTCGCTCACGAAAGAGGAACCCCACGTCTATCAGATAGTGGTGTAGATCCAGGGCAGAGATCCCCATCTCCCTAGCCAAGTCACTAGAGAGCATACAGTTCTCAGTGCCCGCATTGCGTTTCTGTTGCAGCTCGCGTATATATTCCTGCGCCTGCTGCATCATCATCTTTTCTTCCTGTGTCATTTTTCCTTTATATTTTTATTAGAATGTACGTGTGTGTAGGTGTGCGTATGTACCTGCGTGTATGTAAATAAATCAAAGAGCACCGTCAAGTCCCGTTTCCGTTCGTTGACGATGCAAAGATAGGCACAAAAAAGGGGCTGAAAAAAGATATGGATTAGAAGTCCAAAGGGTGGAAACCTTTAGAAACTCATTGAAACTTTTAGAAACTAAAACCAGAAACTTTCGGCCTTAGAAAGCTTAGAAAAAGGCATAAAAAAAGGAGAATCTAAAAGACTCTCCTGTTCCAGTTCTGTCTGGATTTATCGTATAACCCTTCATCATAGAGTATAGCCCAGAGTTCCCCCTTTCTACTATACCCGTAATCAGAAATCCGTTTGTCCTGCACCCAGCGGTTCACAAGGTCGGTGATATCGTTAGCAGGCATACCGTTTATCTCCTTAAGGAATTGTCTCACGTTCTCCTCGTTATTATAGAAAATGGGGCTCAGTTTTTCCTCCACGCTCATGCCAGACTCAATATATTCCCCATGGTCAGTAAGCAGCAGCTGTTCCTCTTGCCCTCTCTCATTATATCTATCCTCTTGCCCTTTTTCTCCTGCCCCTTGCTCCTTCTTACTAGGATAGGCATACTCGCGATATATGGCCTCTTCGCCTTCCAGCCGTATATCCCTGTCATCACTGGGCATAGTGTTAGCCCCTCTATGCTCTTCATATCGGGCAAATCTACCCGTCATCGTTATCTTTCGTCCCATCGTCCTTTGTTATTGATGATTCTCTATATACGAGGCATTCTGTCCCGTCATAATCACATTCACGTGCTGCCTGTCGGCCTCCTCCCTTTCCTTGGCCTGTTTCGTCAGATCTATGGCCTTTTTCATTTCCACGAAGGCAATGCCCGAGACGAAGCACCACAACACCTCACGAGGAATATGCTTATAAAAAAGTTTCGACACGAAATGCTGTCGGTCGCGCAGCCATTCGTAATACATGCAGTCAGGAAACAGTTTTAGTTCCTCCTCCACCTTTTCCGCATCATACTGGTGCTGGTGTACCATCAGACTCTTTCGCATCTCTTCTGAGGCAATGACCCTTGTCCAGAAGTCCAGCACACAACCGCCCGACGTCTCTCGTCCCGCGCGTCCGCTCATCATATTCAGCTCATCGGCCAGTGTCTGAAGCGCCTGTATTTTCGTGTCGCGTAGGCGTGTCAACAGACTGCGTCTATAGTCGTTAGTCTCGCTGGAGATGTCGTAAATGGACTCATGCGTAAAGCGCTCCAGAAGCAATATGAAGTTATGCAAATCGTCCTTACTCCAGTCGTGCTGCTCATAAAGGCGGTCGTCTATCTCGTCCATCATGTAATCCAGCGCATCCAGTTCCTCAGGGAAGTCGAGCATCGGTCCGCTGTACGTCCATTCCGTGAAAGGCTTCTGCGGATATAACTCTACGGCTGGGGTATAGTCATCAGGAACCATGCACTCAAAGATGGCACAAGGATGTTCTATGCTGGAAGACACGATTGTTCCTCGAAGCGACTTACGCCCTGTAGCCTGCAAAGCACCCCATGCCGCCGACAGTTCTGCAGAAGACACGAAGCCCACATGCCTGCCCTCCCAGTCGTAGGCACGAATGGCATGTACATCCACCTCGTTATTCCTCTGTGGTCTCAGCGTCATGCCATGCCCAGGAGCGTCAGAGAGAAACTCGCTGACGTGCCCCTCAATATTCTTTCGGTAAGGGAATCCTACAATGTGAAGTTTTAGGGATTGCATCAATTATTTTCGCTATTCTGAATCTCAGTCAATATCTATAGTTTCGTTTTTTTTGGCCTGCAAAATTACAAAAAAATCCATACTTCTCCAAGCCTTTTTCCATAAGACTTTGCAGTCCCTTTTAAGTTTTCACGTTTGATGCCAATTCCACTGTCTCTATCACTTGGTATAGTTTCACCTATCATTGAACGGATCAAGTGCCTGTACCGATGATTCTAAAAAATATTCCGCCAAAAGCGCTGATTTTCTCAGATTTTTGTTGTATCTTTGCCATTGATGATTTTTGCTTGTGCTTGATTTGCAGCACTAAGGTAAGTGAAAAATCTGACATGGCAAAATCCTGAGCAATATTTTGTTACCCAGGAACTTATAAAGAAAGTTAAACTAAAATGCTGCGTAATTAAGGTTCGTAACAATATGAAAAGAATTATGAAATGGGTGCTCGCCGCCACCCTCATCAGCGGCGCAAGTGTATTCACATCGTGTGTTGACGATTCAACAGACAACCCGGTAGTGCCAGACCACTTCATCAATGAGGCATTGATGGACAAGACCGTCAAGCCCGGCGACGACTTCTACATGTATGCCCTGGGCACCTGGTTCAATTCACATAAAGAGGGCGACCTGGGTTACATGGAGTCTTACGGTGCAATAAACTCCAATGAGGTTGAAAAGGGCCTGTTTGCCTCCGACAACCCCCTGGCCCGGCACCTCGTGCGGAATATTGAGGCTCCTGCGCCATCATTCAATGAAGACGTGAAGGCCGTACTCGACTATCTGGACATCCAGAAGCCGACGGGAATCGGCATGCTGCTGACCGAAATCGGCAAACTGCAGGACAAGGGGCTGAATCCGATATTCTCGAAAAAAGTGGATCTACATATGCAATCCCACTCCTGCCAGGAAATAGTGAGCAGAGGCTTCCAGACACAATTGGTAGAATATTTTCTGGAAAGTAAAAAGATAGACGTGCTGAAATCATCGTACATCAAGTACATACTGACGACCATCGACAACGTGGCAGATCCGGAGCGCACGAAGGCGGCAGGCTATGAGGCGGAACTCGAGGAGCGCGTCAGCGCGATTCTCGCCGAGGAGCAATTGATTTATGCGACAGCCCATGATGGCGGCGATACCTCCGACTCAGACCGTCAGGGCTTGTGGAACGTGCGCGACATACCTGAATACACCGAGGCCAGAAGCTTCGCGCGGAGTCGTGCCACACGTGCCGGGGGCGGCGTCGAAGACGAAGTCACCCGGGAGACGCTGGAGGAAGCATTCCATCCGATGGCTGGTGCAATCTTCGACGAATCCCCCGCCTTCAAGAAATATGTGGAACAGAAAGGCGGCATCACGACCGTGCTGAAGACGATGGACAACTGCTACGACTACCTGAGATACTATGCCGTCATGAGCGTATTCGGCTACATAAAGGCTAATTATGCCGGTAAAAGCGAAGAAGCCGTCAAGAGTAATATCGTAGCGGAATTGAAAAAGACAAGCCTCTTCCTGATGAACAAGTTGAATGCGGACGTACTACGGAAGATGGGGCAAGCCGGGGCAGACCGCTGCCTGACGATGCTGGAGAAAATGCGCACCGTGTTCCGACAGCGCCTCGAAACGCTCGATTGGCTGAGCGACGCCACGCGCCAGGAGGCACTGAAGAAACTGGAGGCCATGCAGTTCTTTGTCGGCATGCCCGACAACCTTAGCGAAGGCGAGTTCACCCTCGACGAGGGGAACACGCTGGTCGAGGACGCCCTGTCCATCATGGCGCAGAATGAAGCCATCAGGCATAACATGTGCGGAAAAGTTGAGCAGCATGTCCGCGCCATCATCGACTATGAAACCGATTATAGCGAACTGAACGCCCGTTATGCTACCGATATGAACTGTCTGATCATCTTGCCGCAATTCATCAGTGAAGGCTTGTTCCCTGCCGATGATGAATACACCCAGTACGTTGCCGCTACAGTCTTCGCCCACGAGATGACCCACGGCTTCGATGCCAATGGGGCAAAGTATGACGAACGGGGATACCTGAGAGACTGGTGGAAGGACGAAGACAAGGCGAAGTTCGAGGCCAAGCAGCAGGAGATGATTGCGCTCTACAACCGTATGGAGGCCTACCCCGGACAGCCGGCCGACGGCGAAAAGACGCTGACGGAGAACATGGCCGACTACGGCGGCATGACGCTGGCCTACTCACTCTTCAAGCAGAAGAAAATAGATGAGGGGCTTCAGGGGGCTGCCCTCGACTATGCCTGCCAGGAGTTCTTCCTGCACTATGCAAAACTGTGGCTGGATTATCCCACCCTTGACCAAAAGAAGTCGTTGTACCTTGACGTCCATTCAATCCCCCAAAACCGCGTCAATGTCATCGTGACACTCTTCGACGACTGGTACAGACTCTTCAACGTGACTGACGGGAAACTCTATCTCGCACCAGAGAAGCGCGTGCAGATCTGGTGATATATATTTCATAACAGAGGGACGGTTCTTTTGTTATCGTGCTGTGATAACGAAAGAACCGTCCCCCATGTATGTTCCGAAGTCCTAAGTGTGAGTCTATCACAGAGGACAGAATATAGTCGAATTTGTCCAAAACGAAAAATATTCCGCCAAAAGCGGTGATTTTCTCAGATTTTATTTGTTCTTTTGCCATGTCATTGATGATTTTGCTTGTCTTGATTTGCAGCACTAAGGTAAGTGAAAAATCTGACATGGCAAAATCCTGAGCCGCTCGGCTTTGCCGCTTCGCGCGTCGAAGAACTTTTTGTTACCCAAGATCTTAAAAAGGAAGTTAAACTAAAGTGCTTCGGAATTTAGGAAGACAAAGAATAATTAGGAAAACTGTCACGATTCTTATTTCTTACTTTGTCTCAGATCAATGGGCACATCTTCAAAATCATTCCACAATCTTTCCAATTCCTCAAATGACATTGTTTTTCCATATTTAGCCAACGACCAATGAGAATCTCAGTCCTAATGCATTCGCAATAAGCATGAATGTAGAAAGTTGCATATCAGTCTGTCCTTGTTCAAGCGAAGATATATACTCGCGTTTCTTGCCAATACGTTCACCCAACTGCTGCTGAGTCAGTTTCTGGCGCTTACGTTCGTCGCGCAGCAACTCGGCATAGTACCAAGCCTTGGCCTTTGCCTCAAATTCCTCACGACTGGGAGTACCTTTCTCACCATATGTCTCTGCCAAATGCTGTGAACCGGTTTTCAAACCAGCCAGTTTCTTTTCGTCAAGCTTTATCATCTTCTTGTCCCCCTTGGATATATTTGTTCAAAATCTGACGGGCGGTTTCTATCTCACCCTTATATTGCTTAGTGTCCTTTTTCAAGAATGAATTCAAGAAAAGTACCCTTTTGCTCTCCATGAACGAAACGGAATCAACAGCAAATACTATCGTACGGTGCTCGTTGGTACCTACAGATATTCGTGCCTCATAGAACTCCGTCCCTTCGAGATTCTTCACGAATTTCTTATTGACCACATATTGGGTCTTTATGATCGTCTCCACATAGTCGTGCTTCGCTTTTGTCTTAGCATCAAGCTTTGCATAGTATTCATCGTACTCTGCAGAATGGAAAGTCTCTCTAACATCTTCGTTCATACTGCAAAAGTAATATATTTATTCCGTTTATCAAAATATTTTGGAAGAAAAATGTTCATTTTGTCTAATTTTACTATTCTTGCCACATCACGATCTTCATTCTCAGGTTTCTTCACTATTTCTTTTTCTCTTCAGGAGTTACTTGAGGCATCAAAAAAACAAATAATTACTTACGAAGTATGCCAGGGGGAACAATCCCCAAGCATATCAGCCTGAGCGTTATATATAAGATATTGCGTCTTCATGCTTGGTCTTTAGTTTAATTGATGCAAAGATAGGCATAAAAACCTACACCACCAAATTTTGCTTTGATTAATTCAGGTATGAGCGTATAGTTTCGTACTTTCGTATTCGTACTTTTGTACGATAAGCAATATTTTTACTTTCACCTACAGGAGGCAAAGATGGTAGATATTATTTTATAAATTTATATATTATATATAATATTATAATATTATATATAATATATAAATTATAGACACAATTTGAAAACATCTTAAAATACGAAAGTACGAAGTACGAAAGTACATTTCCCCCTCCCCTCCTGCTTCTTAATCTGCTTTTTCTATACAGAATACCCGAAATATATTTTTCTGTA